>NZ_JAGSYG010000007.1 GCF_025685655.1 Acidicapsa ligni
GCCATGTCCTCACACTCACCCGCCGATGCGTCGCAGAACCGCACCAGACCTGGAAATACGGGGGTAGTCCCATTCCTCACTGTCGCTGTAAACGTCACCGCCGTACCCTGAGATACACCGCTCGATGATACCGATAAAGAAATCGCCTCTGTAGAGGCATTCACCGTTTGCGTGACGCTGCTGGAAGTGACTGCACTGTAATTCGTATTGCCATTCCAGCCCGCCGTGATACTGTGAGCGCCTGGAGCAAGAGTGCTCGTGCTGAATGTCGCCGTCGTTCCACTGATCGGGCCTGTGCCGATCGAAGTTGTGCCATCATAGAACGTAATTGTTCCAATAGGCCCGCTAGAAATGGTGGCCGTAAAAGTTACCGATCCACCATACGTAGATGGTGTGCCTGAGGTCGCCACAGCCAACGTTGGCGTAGCCTCATTCACCGATTGCGTGACTGCACCAGAGGTAACTGCACTGTAATTCGCATTGCCAGCCCAACCTGCGGTAATACTGTGAAAGCCTCCAGCGAGAGTGGTAGCGGTGAATGTCGCCGTCGTTCCACTGATCGAGCCTGTGCCGATCGAGGTTGTGCCATCATAGAACGTGATTATGCCCGTAGGCCCGCTGGAAATGGTGGCCGTAAAGGTCACCGATCCACCATAGTTCGATGGCGTGCCTGAGGTCGCCACAGCCAACGTTGGCGTAGCCTCATTCACCGATTGCGTGACTGCGCCGGAGGTAACTGCACTGTAGTTTGTATTGCCAGCCCAACCTGCCGTAATACTATGAGCGCCTGCAGCGAGAGTGCTCGTACTGAATGTCGCCGTCGTTCCACTGATCGAGCCTGTGCCGATCGATGTGCCGCCATCGTAGAACGTGATTACGCCCGTAGGCCCGCTGGAAATGGTGGCCGTAAAGGTTACCGATCCACCATAGTTCGATGGCGTGCCTGAGGTCGCCACAGCCAACGTTGGCGTAGCCTCATTCACCGATTGCGTGACTGCGCCGGAGGTAACTGCACTGTAGTTTGTATTGCCAGCCCAACCTGCCGTGATACTGTGAGTGCCTGCAGCAAGAGTGCTGGTGGTAAATGTTGCCGTCGTTCCACTGATCGAGCCGGTACCGATCGATGTGCCGCCATCGTAGAACGTGATTGGCCCAGTAGGCCCGCTGGAAATAGTGGCCGTAAAGGTTACCGATCCGCCATACGTAGATGGCGTTCCCGAGGTCACCACTGCCAACGTTGGCGTAGCTTTGTTCACCAATTGCGTGACAGCGCTGGAGGTAACTGCACTGTAATTCGTATTGCCAGCCCAACCTGCCGTAATACTATGAGCGCCTGCAGCGAGAGTGCTCGTACTGAATGTCGCCGTCGTTCCACTGATCGAGCCCGTGCCGATCGATGTGCCGCCATCGTAGAACGTGATTATCCCAGTTGGCCCGCTGGAAATGGTGGCCGTGAAAGTCACCGATCCGCCATACGTAGACGGAGTACCTGAGGTCGAGACAGTAAGTGCTGGTGTCGGCTCGCTGATTATTAACGATACGATCGAACTTGTTGAAGCAGAGTAAGTCGTGCTCTGAGATGTGCCACCTAGGTACTCCGCCTGTAGCGGATGGTTTCCAATCGAAAATGTAGAAATAGTACAGGTTATGGGAGCGCGGCTCGAGTCTAGCTGTCCGCTGCAAATGGTGAACCCGTTATCCGTTATGTTGACCTGTCCGACCGGTGTCGTTCCAACGGAAGCCGTGATCGTGATTGGAGTGCCATATCCAGCCGATGCAGAGGATAACGTTAGAGCCGTTTGCGTTGGTTGAGTGGATTGGGCGCGCAGGGGCGAGACCGAAACCAGAAGCAGGACTATCAGCCAGGACAGATGAATGGTAGCAAGTGGTAAATAACGAAGAAAAGCAAACCAGCTATCGCCGCATGTCACCGGAATCACAGACTCGTAATTCTGGTCCACGCTCGATACTTTCGCAATGGACTTGTAATTAACGACTTCTAACGCGTCTTTCTTCTTCATTTTGTCTGCTCGGCCCCGATAATCGTTATTGTTGCGGAACCACCAGTCCGATTTGCGAGCGGACCTGCTGTGTCTGTCTCGCAAGTTCTTCGCAATCGACTGTCGTAGCTTCTGCTAAGAGTCAGATTGCTGCCGAGCGTAGCATTCAGTAATCCACCAAATGCAGCGTAGGAATACCTTTGGCCACAGGGACCGGAGGATGGTGACTGAGCGGAGAAGATAGAGGATGGATGCAACAAGCTATCGTTCCAGCTACTCTTGACTGATAATAAGCGATCTGCGCCATCATAACTGCTGGTAAATGAAAGAAGAGCATTCAATCCGGGAGTCGTCGTAATCCCGTTAGTGTAATAAGTCAGATTTCCTGCTAGATCGAATTTTGCTTGAGACGAATATGGCTTTAAACTCGCGCAATTGGAAGGAGTGCACTGTTGTTCCGAAATTGCCTGGCCCATAGGGTTATAGGCAAGAATTGAGTGGAGGGAGCGGTAGTTACCAGCAGTGGGGGCGGAACTACATGCTGTTGCTGAATTACCCTGCGTCCAGGAGTTAGTCAACCTGCCAACGAGATTGAGCGATTTTCCGCTCGCTAGGGGAGAAGTATCGTACTGGAAGCACGATATCGGCGTCTTACTTGCGTCGTTTATATAAACTTTGGAGATGATCCTGTTCAGTGCGTCGTATCCATAGTTGGTGGTAATGTTGCGCGTATCCGTTTTCGATTGCAAGTTCCCGTTTGCATCATAGCTGTAACCAACCGTACCAGGGATATATGCTCCTGTCGTTGTTAGGGGACAGGGCGCACTAGGGTTAGAACTATTAGAGTACTCAGGATTAGACGCGCAGAGCAGCCTTGATAGACTGTCGTAATTGAATGTACGGACGCGAGCAATACTCCCATTGGCACCATGTTGCGTTACGGATAAAAGATTGTTCAGTGTATTGTAGGTATAGTCCGTCTCCAGCGGCGGTGATGGAGGACTCGGCTCAAGGACTTGTGTCAAGTCGCCAAAGGCGTCGTATGTTCTTTTCCACTGATTACCGTTTTCGTCCTGATATATGACGGTGTTTCCGTTATAAGTCCACATTTGCTTACTCAAGCCGTCTGAGTCAAGCTGGCTGGCCTTACGGCCTAATGCGTCATAGTTGTACGTGGTGAGGTTAACGGAATCAGTAGAGGCGTGCGGGTTTGAAACGGTATGGACATTCCCCAAACCATCATAAGTTGTATCGACGGTTATATCGACGTGGTCTGCGCCTTGTGCAGCCGATGTCAGGTTAGTACTTGTCACGTGCCCCATGCCATCCATGGCTGAAACACTGGTTCCAATAATCCCGGCAGTATTCACAGTCTGTATGGTAGTAACGCTGGGATTCGGAGCCGCATCATCATACTTATACATTGTCGTGGGCCGCTGCCCAGAATTGTTAGGATCCGGGGGGCCTTGAATCTCTTTCAGCCGTTTTAATGGATCATTGTAGATGTAGTTGGTTGTTTGCGTATTTTCATCAGTACTGGACGTGAGCTCACCAGTCACATAGTCGTATGAATAGCTGGAAGTATGAGAAGTTCCATTCGTGGATGGCTTAGTGATAGTCGTTACATAGGCGTTTGAAGTAGTCGTCGCATTCTCTACAACTGGGTAGTCGCTATAGGAGTAAGTGGTTGTATGGTTCGTATCTGTCATTGAACTGCAAGTAACGTTTCCACATGGATCTGTTTCGGAAATAACCTGCCCCGTCTCATCGTAAGAAAATGATGTTGCTATAGAGCTGGTAGGGCTAGACCATTTAACGAGCTTTGTGAGATTTCCTCGCCCGATTAACGGCATAGATAAGCTATGTGTGGGAGGAGTAGGTCCATAATTGGATTCGTCATGCGTGCCAGTTGGAAGAGGAAGGGGACTTGCAACGGCCGACGTCAAAACTGGATTCGAGTCTAGACATAAAGCCTGATTGTCGTAGTAGGCATCAGTCTCAGCTACAGGATTACCTTGGCCATCATATGTGATCGTTTGACAAGGGCCGACTATGCCTACAGATTGAGCATTCTGGGCGCTTGCACAAGGCTGTTGAGGGTTTGTTTGAAAACTGATAGGTGGCGTGAATTGACACGGCTCCTGAAAGGCGTAATAAATTGAGGTGGTCTTCCGGAATAAATTTCCATCATAACCATATTCATCCTGTTCGTGTAGAAGTTGCGGAAACCCACTTGGATCTGGCAATCCGCTTGGGCTTACGCCGGCTAGGCTATTGGCTTCAGAACAATCGCCCCCCATATAGCAGTATGTTGTTATCGAGGTTGCACTAGGATTATTGTTCCACTCTGTCGTTTGGCTTCTCATTTCAAATTGATCAGCCCAAGACTCTGTTACAGCTTTCAATAACTTTACTTGTCCCCAATCGAAGTACTTGATTGTCTTTTCTACAGGAAGCTGGGCTCTCCGCTGCCCCCCACTATTTGGAGATTGAAGTTGATACACGGATCCGTAAGAATAGTCTGTTTCAGATGCAAGCCCCGTTATATTATCCGTCGTTGTAATTTTTGTTGTTTTGCTCGTCCAAAGTCCGGTACTGTCATCCCAGCCTGTTGTGTATGAAAATACCTGTGTCTGGGCCGGTGACGTAGAACTGTCGTAACCGACTTCTCGTCCTGTAATCACTGGAGTTTGATATTCAAAATTACATCCTCCGCTATATGGAGAGGAACCTGAAACTAAAGCATCGTAAGTCGCTATCGTAGACATATTAGGGCTTAGCCCCCATGTATAAGAAACCCATCCTCCATTAGGATAAGTAATTTTACTAATAAGCCCATATATGTTGTTGTATTCAAAGGTGTAGGCTTGGCCATTTGGAAGAGTAAGCGTATTGAAAAGCCCTGATGTGGACCCAATGCCTCCCAGGCCGAACTCACAAGAGGCGCCACTCGGAAATGGAATGGGATATATCTGCTTATAGCCTACAGAAAATTTTGCGTCAGTAGTTCCATTAAAACCGAGGGTATAGGTCAATCCACCAACTGTATAGCTGCTAGATAGACCAAAATAGGCGCCCGTAGATGATGTAATACCTCCGGCCGATATATGCCGTCCTAAAGTATCTACAATAGGGAGTCCTGCGGGTATGCTATCGCTAGGAATTGTGAACTGAATCACGTTACCATTACGATCTTGAATCTTTGCTGGAAATATTACTTCAACTTCGGGAGTTGTAGAACTTGGATTTACCCATACTGACTTGGTATTCGCCGGAAATGAATAGATGGTCCCACTTATGTCTGTAACTGTAAATGCAGGAAATGCTGACATACAGTCGCTCGGATAGACTTCATTGTAAGCATCTCCATCACAGATAGCATCCATTTGAGCATAAACTTGATCATCTCCACCGGTAGGGAAGGCCCTATAAAAATAGGACCCGGACCCATAGGGGACATTGGAACACCCAGCCTGTGGCACGGGCGTCGAATTAAAGTCAGAAGGAGGGCCAATAGCAGCGAGACCAAGTTGGTGCGATGCTCCAGTAGGATCATAAAAATTGTAAGACGATGTCATCGGGCACAATGGTCCATTTCCATAATAGGGCCCCTCGTTTATGGGAATAGCAAAATAAGTTATCGTTGCATAAGGAAGCGTATCGCTCCACCCTCCAAAGCTCCTGTTGGTGTTAAATTCGTCTTGAGAAGTGCCTGGTTGGAGTGATATTGGGTTATACATTTCGCCCGAATTGTAAGTTATTGAGAGTGGAAGTGTAAGTCCACGTCCTTTCGGAGTTGGCAAATCAATCTTTATACTTAAGGTTCCGTTGGCCGGGTTCACTGTCTCGGCCAATCCGTGAATATAATCATGGCCAGAGCCCGGAAGGGGTCGAGATACTTGGTCGCCAAGTGAAATGACTTGCGAGTAGGCGATTGTGTAAGTCATCAGCAAAACGACAAGAGTTAGTGGAAACTGCAAATTCCTAGCAGACAATAAGCGATGCATGCTTCTTCTGTAAGAGATTAAAATTGACACATGAACTCCCGACTCGCAGTTATCTTTTCAAATGAAACAACACATTTTACGCTGAGATGATTAGAGAAAATATTGCATGGTTGACCACTAGAGTCTGTTATGAACTTTGGTTGAGAGTATTAGCGAGATTTCTGAGCATGAGGGCGGGGAAGGCGAGCAGGTGTAGTACTTTGAGTGTGGTGTCGAGCCTTTCGTAGTCTCTTGCGAGTCGTCGGAATCGAGCGGCCCATGCGAAGGATCTCTCTACCACCCATCGGCGCGGCGGGAGGACGAATCCCCATTTGGCCATGGGATGCTTGACGACTTCGAGCCGCAGGCCGTACTGCTGTGCGGCTTCGGTCGCGTTGGGACCGGTATAGCCCTGATCCACAAAGGCTAATTCCACCGAGTTGCGGGTTACCTGCTGTATTTCTTCGGGGAGAGCTGCGACCTGCTCGCGGTCGCCGTCTGAGGCCGGGGTCACTGTCAGCGCCAGCAGGTGGCCAAGCGTGTCGACCGCGATATGCACTTTTGATCCCTTCCTGCGCTTGGTTCCGTCATAGCCCGCCCGCCCACCAAACTTCGGCGTCGACTGCAAGGTGCGGCTGTCAATGTAGACCGTCGTCGGCTGCCCCTTGCGTCCGGCCCACTCCCGCACCAGAGAACGAGTATCCTCCACCAGAATCTCGAAACAACCCCATTTCAGCCAACGCTGCATCTGCTGAAACACTGCATACCAGGGCGGCATATCGTTCGACAGAAATCGCCACTGACCGCCCGTTCGCGCCACATACCGCACAGCGTTAAACACGGACCGAAGATGGTACTTCCGCTGCAAACTGTCCTCCCGGCAAAGCAAAAGATACGACAGCACAAATCCCCACTCCTCATCCGTCACATCGCTCGGATAACCAACCTGCCCCTTCAGACTCATCCTTCCATACTCAACAAAACTCAAACCGCCGCAAAGTTCCTAAACAGGTTCAAAGTTCATAACGGACTCTAGGCTTCCGAGTAGGACAAAAGCCACAACCAGGACTTTGGAGCGTTTGAGCAAAGCTAAAAGAGAGCGACCATAATCCAGCCGAGGCACAACTATACGCATGATTATCCCCAAGACAAAACTAAAAGTATTGCAGTGAGAGCAGTCTAACCCGAAGACAAAAACGAAAGCAACCCTCGAAAAAGAATTGTCAGTAAAAGTAGTTATACGTTTTTATCCCAAGAGACATATGTTAAGGTTTTTCACTTCCCATGTTTCCATTAGTGGCAGCACACATAGCTGAGCCCTTGCAGGTTGGTCTGCCTGGCGTTTTTTGTACCAGTTTGCGTGATAGAGACTTGGTACAAGGAGCTTGATATGCCGAAGGGCAAGAAGCATACGGCGGAGCAGGTAGTGAACCTGCTGCGACAGATTGAAGTGGCTGTAGCGAACGGGAAGACGACGGTTCAGGCGTGTAAGGAAGCGCTGATCACGGAGCAGACGTACTACCGTTGGCGCCGTGAGTACGGCGGGTTGCAGATAGACCAGGCGAAGCGGTTGAAGGAGCTTGAGCAGGAGAACGCGAAGCTGAAGCGTCTGGTGGCGAACCTGAGCCTGGATAATCTTGTGTTGAAGGACTTCGCCTCGGGAAACTTCTAAGCCCGGAGTGTCGTCGTGGCGCTGTGGAGCATGCGCGGCAGAAGCATGGGATCACGGAGCGTCGAGCGTGCTGGCTGGCAGGCCAGCCGCGCGGCACGCAGCGTTATCGACCAACGCAACGGGCGGACGAGAACAAGCTGACGCAGGCGATCGTAACGCTGGCCGGCCAGTATGGCCGCTACGGCTATCGTCGCATCACGGCTCTGCTGGTGCATGCGGGCTGGCGCGTGGGCAAGGACCGCGTGGAACGGATCTGGCGTCGCGAGGTCTGAAGGTACCGCAGAAGCAGAAGTCACGCGGCCGTCTGTGGTTCAACGATGGCTCGTGCGTGCGGCTACGGCCGACGCACCGCAACCATGTGTGGAGCTACGACTTCGTGAGCGTACGCACGCATGACGGCAGGATGGCACGGACGTTGAACCTGATCGATGAGCACACGCGCGAAGCCCTCCTCGTGCGCGTTGAGCGGCGTTGGTCGAGTGCGAAGGTAATCGAAGCGCTTGCCGACGTGATGGTGGTCAAGGGTGTGCCGGAACATCTGAGATCGGACAACGGGCCCGAGTTCATAGCACATGACCTGCGCAAATGGCTGGCGGATACAGGAGCAAAGACGATGTACATCGAGCCTGGCTCGCCGTGGGAGAACGGCTACTGCGAGAGCTTCAACTCGAAGATGCGAGACGAGTTCCTCAATGGAGAGATCTTCTACTCGATAAAGGAACTGCGTGTGCTGGCCGAACGCTGGCGCAACCACTACAACACCGCCAGACCGCACTCGTCGCTAGGTTACAGACCGCCGGCGCCAGAGGCGTGGTTGGCAGCAACTGTTCGGCGGCAGGAGGAGCCGGTCGCTTCGCTCCCGGCTCCTCTTGCCGCTATGTCCTGCATCGACCTGAACTCAGAAATTGCTGCGCTACACTAACAATCCAACTGGTACAAAAGATCGGTCAGGCCAGTATTCGTTCACATCCGACTTCAATTTTGAATGCACAGCGAGTGCGGCAGCAAGACCCAGTAGACCCAGCGGCCCAAGTGCCAAGAGGTAGTAATACTTCTTTTTGGCTGCAGCCTCTTTGCTCTGGACATCATTAAGAGTAGCCTGCAACTGAGAGTTCTCGTTCGCTAGCCTAGATTCAATCACCGACAACTTGCTGATGCAGTCAGGAAGTCCAGCCGACAATGTGCCGACTTGATTTGTGAGCGCGGATATCGACCCCTTCAAGTCGGTTGTTTTATTTTTCAAGAGGTCTATTATCGGCTGGAGCTCTACCAAAGACGCTTTCTTCGAAACAAGTGATTCGAGTTCTTTCAACTGTGGATTCGAAATTTGCACGTATGCAACCACTTGATTTTGCATTGCCAGAATTGGTGGGAACATTCCAGAAATCGTGGTGGAAACCAGACTCTGCACTGAGTGGGCGTCAGACGGAAGGTCATTAAGCGCGTCGATTTGTTGCTGGATGGCCTTCAAATTCGAAGTGGCTTGTGAAAGTGTTCCGTTCATATTACTCCTTTGAAAATAACTTTGGTTGCAAGCTGTTAATTGTTGCTGATCCGTTGCTCAATGTTAGACAGGTACCCCACTTTCCTTGAGGTCAATTCTGAAGTATTAAGCAGCGTGAGGCGCTTAAGCTGCCACGCTTCGTTGAGCGCGGCCACGAGTGCATCCCCTACAGTCTGCCCCGAAGCTGCCTTTATCACCGCCACACCCTCCATCTGGGCCTTTATTGTGCTGATATCGCTGAGCACCGTTTGCACTTCCGTATTAGCTACTGCCAAAAATAATGTACGAACCTGATCGGCATTTTGTATGCCATTGTTCAAGTCACTTATAAAACTTTCCAAGTCACTTCCGAGGAAGTTCCACGCATTCTTCATGGCTGTAGCTGCATTAATCGCGCTACTCAACTGGCCGGATAGGCTATGGTAGCTGCTGCTGAGTCCCAATGCTAATTTGACTTCCTCCTTCAGCGAGGCCTCCGCTCTTAAAAACGATGCTTTCTGATCGAGAAGACTTTTCAACATGACTGCAGAAGCCACTTCACCGCCAACACCCGTCGCCACAACTCCCACTCCAGCTAGAACTAGAGGTGTTGAAGCGCCTGCAGTGACAAAATCAGCGATGCCACCGACCACAATCATGAACGCCCCGCCGGCGATTGTAAGACCGCTCACGACCGTGCCTGCGATTGCGCCGTCTATTTGCCCCTGGATAGACTTGAGTTGAACGTCGTCGGATGCGAGAACTCCGTTATCACCGTTGACAGCCGCGTTTAGTTCGCTCACTACCGTCGCAAAGTCCGCAGCATCGGATGAGAGCGAGGCGTGCAGGGTCTGTAAAGAGGTCAGTACGTTGCTGGCATCAGCTTCATATGCAGTAGCCTGCGCACTGAGAATACCTAGAGTATCTGTCCATTGAGCCGTGGTTGAACCCGCAGGGAGAGACATTGGAACAGTGTTGTTGAGTGCATAATAGTTGCCAATTGCCGAAATGTTCTCGATAATGCTGGGCTGAATAGTATTCAAGTAATTGTTTGCATGGTCTTGGGCTTTGAGCAACCCTGTATTGATTTGAGCCTGATAGGCCTGCAATGTTGGATCGCCAGTGAAATCAACCTGCGGCTGTTCTAAGACACTATTAGCGTATCCCTGAATAAGCAGTGCTTGACCGGCTTGAGCGGTATTAGCGGAATTGATGGCTTGTGCTGCAGCTGATGGGTTCGACATAAGTCTCCTGAGAATTCCGTGTGAAAGTTTCGCTGATTTATATCGTCGTTCGATGATTATCGGTGGACGGGGGATGGTCGTGGCCTCTGCTTCAAGCCCCAAGAAAATGGTGTTGTCTGAGTCGTTTCGAGGCCCCCAGTGCTTGGCTTGTTATAACTGTGCCAGAGTGGGTGTCGTAGCGGAAGACTACAGCGGTAGATAAATCTGTTCATTAGCGATCAAGAATTACGGTGTACCCTCCGAGCATTTGGGAGCTGACGGCTGTAGCCATGGCGTTGGACTAGCCTGTAGATGGTCGATAAGGAATAAGCATGTCCAGCTAAGTGTTCATAGGCCGCTCTGAGCGCTTTAACATTTATTGAACCCTCGCTTCGAGCGCGGGCAGAAAAGGCTTTCAACAACTCGCGTTCCCACATGAGAGGGATGTTGAAATGCCTGCGACCGCCTAGTGGCGGACGAAACAATGCTTGCACGCCTATCCTTCGGAAAAGACAGTGGTAATTACGAACCGATCCGGTCGACCAGCCTATTATTTGGGCGATGTCGCCGTATGGCATTCGATAGCCGTGGCGTAGAAGAATACTTTGCGCTCTGATAAGGGTGGTTCGAGAATCAGTCTCGCTTATCAGGGTGATGAGGTAACGACAGATATCTTCCGTGGATTTCAACTCCAATTGGGTGTCCATGTTACAGGGTGTCCTCAGTTGATAGCTATGGACGTTACCAGCGCCGGACAAATGGCATACGTAGATGTCATGATAGGCGACGCATATGTCGGACTACATGGACGTGAGTTTTGGATAAGCGTTGCGACTATTAGGCGAGCGGAGCAGAACGAAGGTAGATGGCCGTGCATCTGATTCATACCGATGAGGGTCTGGTGCAAATCGGTCTCGGAGTCGAGTAGATTGGCCTTTCAGGAAGTTGAGGAGCGAGTATGGGCAAGCTGGGCAGCATGGAAGAGATGTTCGTAGCTCGGCACTTCGACCATGAGGTGATCATTCTGTGTGTGCGTTGGTACCTCCGTTTCAAGCTCAGCTATCGTGATCTGGTCGAGATGATGGCGGAACGCAACCTTGACCTTGCTCATACGACGATCCTGCGCTGGGTTCGGTGCTATGCACCAGAGTTCATCAAGCGCTGGAACCGGTTCGGCAAGGCCGCCGGCCGGTCCTGGCGAGTTGACGAAACCTATATCAAGGTCCGAAGTCAGTGGACTTAACTGTATCGAGCAGTAGACAAGGTCGGGCAGACTGTCGACTTCCGCCTCAGCAAGAGAAGGGATGTCGGAGCGGCGAAGGCTTTCTTTCAGAAGGCGATTCGACATGACAGTCGGCCGCCACACACAATCACCCTGGATGGCTATGCCGCCACCCATCGCGCAGTGCGCGAAATGCAGATCGATGGCCTGCTCCTTGGACGGACAAGGTTACGGTCGTCAAAGTATCTGAATAATCTCATCGAACAGGACCACCGCAGCATCAAGTCCAGAACCCACCCCATGCTCGGATTCAAGAGCTTCTCCTCTGCCGCAAGCACCATTGCCGGAGTGGACCTGCCTCGTCGCATTCAAAAGGAGCAATTCTCCCTCAGCCGCCTCCGCCTCAAAGACCAGGCTGGACCTGCACTCTGGAATGCAGTGCTCGCCGCTTGATTTGGACACCGCTGGCAGAAGAACTGAAACCATCGGAAAATTTGCACCAGAGCCTGTTGGAGCTCGGCCGCGGATTCGCTTTCGTCGGCAGTCAGGTGCCGCTTCCGGTTGGAGACGGATGTTCTATCTCGACCTGCTCTTTTATCACGTCCGCCTCCATTGCTACTTTGTAATCGAGCTCTTATGTGGCCGGCCACATAATAATTCTTCTGTGGCGCAGCCAGTTATGTGGCGTTCAGCTAAGCAGGCAGCCATTGTCGCGCTGCTGTTGTATTTGAACGCCACATAATCTGGTTGCCGCAGACTAAGGAGCCCCGATCCACCGACTCAGGTAGCTCAACTATATTCGGAACCGTTCTTTCACTCTACAAGGAAGAGGTTCCGAAAATGTTCGATCAACTCTTTGAACGATCCCATGCGTTGCGTCGCCAGTGCTCTGCACCCTTGGCCGACGAACGTCGCCGTTACGTTCTCCACTGCATTGGGCTAGGAATGGCGAGGAGTACCGTTAGGCTCATTGCCGTACTTCTCATAACCGTCGAGAAACTCCTGAACTTGGCCAAGCGACCCAACTCCATCATCAGCCTGCAGGAGATCGAAGAGGCTGGAGCACGCTGTGCCAGTCGGGAAGCTGTGCCACCCATTAGGGTCCGCCCGGAGCTCTCGAGGCAGCGATTCATTCGTGAAGCTGTTCGGTGGCTGAGCTTTATGGAGCGCATTCAGACCCCTAGCAAACTTACAAAACCGTATGAAGCCAGGATGCTTGAGTTCGCCGATTTCATGCTTCACGAACGAGGACTATCGGTGGCGACAGTTGAGCTACGCTGGTTGCTCAAGTACAACTTCAGCGTCGCCGTCGCAATAGGTTATATCGCGCTCTTTGGCATCGCGGTAGAGACTGGAGTAGTCATGGTCGTCTACCTCCATGAAGCACTCGAAAGCAGAAAACAAGCTGGAAGGCCATTGACGAATCAGGACGTGCAGGATGCTGCCATCGAGGGCGCTGTCCATCGTCTCCGGCCAAAGCTCATGACCGTCTGTGCGGTCCTTGCCAGCTTGGTTCCTATCCTCTGGGAATCCGGCATCGGCTCCGATGTGATGAAACCCATTGCCGCACCCATCGTTGGGGGCATGATTACCTCAACAATCCATGTCTTGATTTTGGTGCCCGTTCCTTCGTCATGATGAAGGAACGGGCATTGAAGCGCGGCACGCTTGTTTCCCGAACTCCGACAGAATCACTCGCGCAGCATCCAACTCCGCAGTAGACGCAGGAGGTATCGAACCTTTGAAACGCGCCAAGGAAAGATGATGGTTGCAGGCCGGAGTTGATTAGAAAGGTTTTATGGTTGCGAAGGCAGGATTTGGACCTGCAGGGCCAACCGCTCATAGGCAGAGGTAACGCTCGGCGTCCTGATTCTGTATAAAGTTTCTAAGCCGCAAAACTGACGCAATAGCGAGAGTTGAGTGCTGTGGAGGATCGAGCATACACGTAGCGCGATTTTCGGGAGGCAGTACATTCCTCCCATGTTTTAGGCACAATTTGTACGTGATTTGTACCAAATTTGTACGGAAGATCTGCAAATGGTAAATCATGACAGATTTGAAGGTAGTAGAGTCAATAAGTTACGTGTTTTGCCCTGGGAGAGCCTGACCGACTCCACTACCTCCCCAAAACAGAAGAGCAAATCTGCCGCTTAGAACAACGCCAAAAGTGTCTTGCAGGTTTTGCAGAAGATTTGCAGAACCAAGCCGCTTTTTAGGCGATTTTTGCCAATTCAGCGCATAACCATTCCTGCTAGAATCCTGCAAGTGGGCTCGATTGAAAGAGATAGAAAGATTCAATCGATTTTAGCAGGTTTTGCAGAGGAATATTAGTCGCGAGGCTTTTGCGTGTCTGACCCGGCAATTTTTCCCCTTTATTCACGAGGGTTCTAAAGCTTAATGAAAATACGTTTGTGGTAAAACGCCCACAGAATGACGCCGATTAGCAGCGTAAAAAGTAAGGCATACACCAGTGATGCGCTCCACGGATCGAGAAATGTGGCGAACGCCTGAAAGATTACGCCAGGAATGGTCATTAGGCTGCCCGTAGAATCATGAAATTTAACCAGCCCAATCATGGGATTGAGGATGTTCGCCAGTGCGAAACCAAGAATTGCGTTTGATCCAAAAATGAGTGAGGGGGCCAGTCCTTTACGCCACCCTTTCAGATCGATGAGCCAGTGCAGCAGTGCCAGCGCCAAAAAGCTGAAGCCACCACTAAAAAGCACAAAACTGGGCGTCCAGATTTTCTTGTTAATCGGAATAAGCGGATTCAACGCGATGGCGATCAGCATCAGTGCTACGCCCAAAACCACCATGCCCACGACTTTGCGGCTTGCTGAATTTGCCTTTAGACTGGGGCTTCGGAGCCACTCCCCAGCGAGAATGCCAAGCAGCAGATTGGCCATCGCAGGTAACGTTGTGAGCAGGCCTTCGGGGTCCCACACTTGACCGGGTCCACCCCAGTGCCAGAGATGTTTCGTCGTAAAAACCGCTCGGTCTAAATACGCGCTAAGTGTGCCTACCGGATCAAGCCGTCCTGCTCCGTAACCAGGAACTGGCATCAGAGTCTGAAGCATCCAGTACACCGCTGGCAATAGGACTACCACGGTGATAAGCATGCCCATGCGACGAACGGGCCGACAGCCAGAAATGAAAAGATATAAGAGGCCGCCGAGAAGATAACAGAGGCCTATCCGCTGTAATACGCCGGGAATTCTGAGGTCAGGTAGTTGAAAAAGGTCAAAGCAATTGAGAAATAAACCAATGAAAATCAGCAACACGCTTCGCTGAACGATGTGTATGCAAGTTTTGGCTGGAGTTTCGCCCTGGTTGCGGCGCTTTATAAAGGAAAAGGTCATCGATATGCCGACCAGGAATAAGAAGGACGGAAAAATCATGTCCGTCGGAGTCAAACCATTCCAGTCAGCATGCTTCAGCGGCCAGTAAACGTAGCTCCAGGAACCGGCGTTGGTGACAAGCACCATTCCGGCCACCAGCAGACCTCGAAAAACGTCCAAAGAAATCAGTCTTCGCGAGGAGGGTTGCGTGTGTTCTGAAGCAGACGATTGCGCGGCAACCTGCGTGGTAGACATAGGCTGGAATGTCCTCAGGCAGATCACTTTAACATCAAAAAACATCCATGCGCAATCGCTTGCGCAAAGGAAGTACAAATTTTAAAATCCACAGAATCCTGGTCAGCCAAGCGTGCGAAAAGCTAGTGAACGACTCCGACATCCTGCCGCGGCCAGTACACGAATTCCGCCTTGCCGTAGATGAGGTCCTTCCTGACCGGGCCGAATTCCCTGCTGTCACTGGAGATCGAACGATGATCGCCCATCACAAAGTATTCGCCTGCAGGGACAATCATGGGATCGAGTGATCGGTTGTCGTGAAATTCTTCGGGCACATACGGCTCACTTAGCAACTTGTCATTTACGTAGACCTGACCACGATCGATCGACAAGCGATCTCCTGAAACGGCAATCACCCGCTTGATATAACTTTTACTCAAATCGCGGGGATAGCGGAACACCACGACATCGCCGTGCTCAATCGCTTCGAAGTGATAAACGAACTTGTTGATGAACAACCGGTCCTGATCAACAAGCCGCGGCAACATGCTGGTACCTTCCACGCGAACCGGCTGATAGAGGAAGGTAATGATCATCACAGAAGCGGCAGAGGAGATGAGTAAATCCCGCATCCACAGTTTCCAGCCAGAGACGCGGCTTGGCGGATTTGGCGAAGGGAGGTTCGCGGGATGTCCATCGTGAGAATCGGAGAGCTGCTGAGCAGGCCCAGCCTGAGGTTCATCGTTCATATCTATCTACCAGATTACTCGCAACCTCACTGACATCCCAAACTTCCGGGAGGGCATAGCAAATAGGCGCGAGGAATCACCGGCTTATTCAGCGGCCGCTGCTGATTGCCTGTCGGTACGAAACCAGGAGTCTGCGCCCCTTCAGGAACGCTGGTTGCAAGATTCTGTTGCTCCAATATCAGCGGTCGTTGAAGCATCATCTCCACGGGAGTCCCATTCTCGATGTTGATGTCGTCTCCTCGGGTAAACAACGCTACAGCCGCGCCCACCGCTGCCCCACCCAGACTTCCAATCGCCAGTCCTTCCAACGGATGGCCGGTTGCAGCTCCGCCGATTGTCCCAATTCCTGCGCCTTCCAACCCGATTTTGGCTGCGTTACCCACGTCGCGTCCCTTGTTGCCGTTCTCCTGGATATTTCCTTCACCATTAACCGTTTGTTTGCTCGCCCCCGGCAGGCTGTTGATGATCCCCGGAATTTCGACTACAGTGCCGTTCGGAAAGATAATCGACGTGAAATGCATATTTAGCTGCGCCCGGCCCTTCACGCGACCTCCGCGTATCACGTTATCGACTACGCCCTGAACATATACTCCCGCCGGGATCATGACCCGGGTACCGACAACTACAGGAAAAGTTGATTCCAGGTAGACGCCGTCGCCGGGCTTGGCGCTCTTGGTATTAATGGCGCTCCGCAGTTGGAGCAGCACTTTTGTTCCTGCGGGCACGGTATAGGTTGGCTTGGGTGGGGTAACTGAGCGGGCGCTGGAATCAATCGTCTGCCTCGCCTGAACTCCAGAAAACGGAACTCCCGAAACAGGATCCGTGGCAACGGGTGCAGCTACCGAGTCCGCTGCATCTGAATTCACAGACGTCTGACCCCAACTGGTAACCGCCAAGCTGAGCATTGCGAAGGTTGCGGCAAAGGTTGCAAACGCCATTGTGACTTGTCTTGGTCTAAGCACTTCTTCCTCCACCTTGAAAAAACCTTCAGAGGATGCAATTTTACTTACATTTGTAGACAAGACGAAAGAAGCGCGGAATAGCAGCTAAAAAATCCCGCCAGAAAAGAAAATTCGGAGCTTGCACAGCCTTGACGTAGGATTCGGGTTAGGATGCCAGAGATAGATGAGTTTCGTTCCCCATCCCGAACGGTCGGCCAACGAACCGGACTCCCGCTTCTCTGAAGCCTACTCCGTTCTGCATCAGGCCATCTCCGACCACGCCTTTCCTGGTTGCGCTTTCGGGCTGCTGCTCGATGGACAAGTTCTTTTTGCAGACGCGCTGGGGCGGTTTACATACGAATCCGACTCGCCGTCAGTAATGCCCACAACCCGATACGACATCGCGAGCCTCACAAAAGTTGTGTCCACAACGGCGATGGCTATGCTGCTGTATCAACGCGGACAACTCGATCTCGATATGCCAGTAGGCGAAGTTCTTCCTGGCTTCATCATTGGCCGTGATGCTGTCCAACATGGACGAAACGTCACCATTCGCCACCTGCTGGCACACAGCTCGGGGCTGCCCGGTTATGTTCCGCTTTTTCATACGGCGACGACGCCCTACGCGGTTCTACGCGGCTGTCTTGAGCTTCCTATCGAGGCCGAGCCTGGAACGCGTGCGGAATACAGCGACCCGGGCTTCATCCTATTAGGTAAGGCTCTCGAAACGATTGTTCGCGAGCCGATTGCGAGTTGGGTGACGCGTGAAATTTTCTCGCCGCTGGCGATGACCGCAACAACCTTTTGTCCACCGTCAGCCTTACGAGCGGAGATTCCACCGACCGAAGACGATGAACTTTTTCGCCAGCGCGTGATTCAAGGCGAGGTTCAGGACGAGCATGCATTTCTTCTGCATGGAGCGGCGGGGCACGCAGGCATCTTCTCCAATATTCCGGATCTGCTTCGCTTTTCTACCGCCATACTGACGTCTGGAACAAATAGTCTTTTTCTTCCGGCAACGATTGAACTTTTCTCGCAACGCCAGCCGCCGCCTGGAAGTTCCCGCGCGCTTGGCTGGGACACTCCTTCAGAAGAGTCTTCCTCTGGCCAATATTTCAGCAGGCAATCGATTGGGCATCTCGGGTACTCTGGTTGTTCTTTATGGATCGATCTTTCTGCCAAACTAGCAATCGTTTTGCTTACCAATCGAACCTGGCCGCATCGTGAATCTCAGTTAATTCGTTCGGTACGTCCGGTGTTTCACGACGCAGTTCGAAAGGCCCTGTATAAACCTCTATAGCAACGAGTTCCCGCACTTATAGCGACTCTGCCGGGGAAGATTAACTATACTAATTCCGTTCTGCAAACAGTCACAATTCGCTCACACGAATAGCGTGATATGGGGCTACAATGAGATGTTAGGGACATATCAACGATGCTCACCAGCTTGACGACGCAAGAGACGGCCGGTACGACTGATAAGCCGAAGAAAGAGCCTGCAGCCCAGCTTCATCAGCTCACTACGGAGAGCCAGAATGAAGCCTCACAGGGCTTGGATACAAAGTCCGCACTTGAAATTGCGCGGATCATCAACCATGAAGACTCGAAAGTTGCCGGCGCTGTCAAAAAAGCCCTGCCGGAAATCGCCCAGGTAATCGATCAGGTAGCTCGCAGTCTCAGGGATGGAGGCCGACTTATTTACATCGGCGCCGGTTCCAGCGGTCGCATTGCTGCGCTCGATTCTTCTGAATGTCCGCCGAATTATTCCATTGCTCCGGGACAGGTACAGTACATCATGGCTGGCGGTCCCAAAGCATTGGCGTCCGCAGTTGAAGTCAATGAAGACTCGGAAGAGCTGGGCCAGCGAGACATTGCCCGGCGACGTCCCACGCGCAAAGATGTTGTGATCGGATTATCTGCTTCCGGACGCACTCCTTATGTGGTTGCAGCAGTTGCCTACGCTCGTGCACGTGGCGCACGGACGGCGGCTGTTACTTGCAATTTCGATACTCCGCTGGCCGCTGCGGCTGATATCGCGATAGTCGCTGAAGTTGGTCCTGAGGTTATTTCTGGTTCGACTCGCATGAAGGCGGGTTCTGCTCAGAAGATGATTCTCAACATGATTACGACAGGTACGATGACGCGTCTGGGTTATGTGTACGAAAACCTGATGGTCAACGTTCACATGCAAAACTCCAAGCTGGTTGAACGCGGCATTGGTATTCTCATGCGGGCTTGCGGAATTGACCGCGAGACAGCGGTGAACACCATCAAGAGCGCAGGCCGCAGCGTTCCTGTAGCGCTGGTAATGCTCAAGGCAAAGGTTGACAAGCCAGAGGCTGTTCGCCGCCTAGCCAAATCAGACGGCAATGTCCGTCTGGCAATCGAAGATACTGTTCTCGAACTATAAGTACCTCGCATCCCCGATCAGCTTCGTCAAAAGGGCACCACAAGTCATTCTGTGGGTGCCCTTTCTTACGCTTACTCCAATCAATCTTATTTTTTCTCGATATTGCATTACCACTCCAGATACCACCGAGGATTAACCCTCCAGTGCGGCTTTACACTGGATACTCAGGAGTCGTTCATTTTTATGGATAAATTCGTAGTACGAGGCGGCAATCCGCTCGTTGGCACAATTCGGGTCTCTGGTGCAAAGAACTCAGCGCTGCCTTGTATGGCCGCAGCTATTCTCACCGAAGACGAGGTTACTCTCGAGAATATTCCCCAGGTGCAGGACATCGAGACAGAGCGGAAACTTCTTGCCTCAATGGGCGCGGAAGTCGAACTCGGCTATGGGCGCGCCCAACATCGTACGACGATCAGTTGCAAAACTCTTTCCGACCCTGTTGCCAAGTATGAAATCGTCAAGACCATGCGCGCTAGTTCCCTGGTGCTTGGACCTCTGGTGGCTCGCTGCGGCATGGCTCGGGTTGCCATGCCCGGAGGTTGCGCGATCGGCGGTCGTCCTATCGATCTTCATTTGAAGGGCTTGGAAAAGATGGGGGCCGTCATTACCCAGGAGCACGGCTACCTCGAAGCACGCGCTGAACGGCTCAAGGGCGCGCACATCGTCTTTGACAAGATCACGGTCACGGGCACGGAAGATCTGCTAATGGCTGCTGTTTTGGCTGAAGGCGAGTCGATCTTTGAGAATTGCGCTCGCGAACCAGAAGTTACGGATCTCGCGGCAATGCTTGTAGGAATGGGTGCGCAGATCGAGGGTGCAGGAACGGCGACTATCCGCATCCATGGCGTACAAAAGCTGCATGGAGTACGCCATCGCATCAACCCAGACCGCATCGAGGCCGGAACATTCCTGGTTGCTGGTGCTATTACGCGTGGCGACCTCATCGTTGCCAATTGCAACCCAGCTCATCTAGGCGCGGTCATTGGCAAGTTGCAGGAAGCGGGAGCACGCGTGGATATTCTGAGTGCCGACACGGTCCGCGTTCGGGCTGATGGCGATCTCAAAGCTACGGATATCTCTACGCAGGAATATCCCGGCTTCCCCACCGACATGCAGGCTCAATATATGGCTCTGGCGACGCAGTGCGAAGGCGTATCCCAGGTTCGGGAAAACATCTTCGAAAACCGCTTCATGCATGTCCAGGAACTGGTCCGCATGGGCGCGAATATTGCCGTCGATGGCCGCTCCGCCACGGTTCGGGGCCGTACAGAGCTATCAGCAGCAGCCGTCATGTGTTCGGATCTGCGTGCATCGGCGTCATTGGTGCTGGCTGCATTGGTCGCCAATGGCGAGTCCATCCTGGACCGCGTGTACCACATGGACCGTGGATACGAACGCATTGAAGAAAAGCTTCGCGGAGTTGGAGCACAGATTCGACGGATGGGAGACATCTTTTCCGCTCGGGAAACCGCCGAATAGGTATCTCGCTCTAACGCCAGCTTACAGCCAGGTGCCAGCGTAACTCACGCTGGCTCGCCTTGCGAAGTACAGTCTCGTATTCGCGTAGCTCGCGCGTCACAATTTCCGTGTCAGAACCGAGCGCTACCGGAGTGCTTACTAGAAACGTCAGCAGCCGACGCACTGTATTGAGCCCATCTTCTGCTGCGAACCATTGCGGTTGAGGAAGGTGTTCGCTCCATTCAGGGTCGCCGGCTCCCTGTTCAAGCAACATCGCCATTGAGTTTCTATCCGCCGAAAAAAAATCGAGCAGTGGGCGAGTGTGTAGACGCCCCGCGAGCCGCTCCAGAGCATCTTCGTTGCGAGCCAGGGCCTGCCCGTTCACGAAAATATCAAAGCCCGGATCGTCGCCTTCCACCACAATGTATAAACTTGCACTCATCGGCTTGAGTGTACTTGAAATTTCCGTGGATTCCATTAGAAACCGAGCCGAGTTACCTATCTTGATAAGATGTTTCGTATATCTAAATCCGTTTCGCATGTCTCTGCGTATAACAAGTGATTTACTATTGGCTCTGGTGTTTTTTGAGACTCCATAACATCGGGTAAATGCTATCCCGTGTAGCGTAACGCATCACATACAACACAATTGATCGGTACATCCACTTAAGAATCCCGCACTAACACGATTGAGCTATAAGAAAAACAGCCCTTGTGCTAGATGCTAGAGAAGTAAGGATGGGCAACGAAGATTGATCCCGAGGAGGTAAGGCGTGTTTTGGTCTAAAGTTCCTGACATCTTAGCCGTCACCTGCCTCGCTTGCGCTTTTTCGTCAATCCTTCGCCGTGATCCCTCCTCTTCTGGACATCGCCTCTGGCTCGTAGGGTGGATCCTGATCGTCCTGCACTTTGTTACGGGCATCGGTGCGGATCTTCCAGATGGTATCGGCGCTGCCTGCAATGCAATTGGCTTAATCGCCTTGATCGCGGCAGGCATCTTCTTCATGTGGGCAACGGTTCCCTACGACACCGGCATGAGTTGCCGCTGGATGGTCGCGATTTCCTTTGTTGCGATGTCTGTATATATCGTCCTTGAATCGCTACCGAATCCGTCACCCTCCGCTGTAGACTACACGGCTGTTGTCATCGGCACAGGCCCTCTGGCGGTAGGGATGCTTTCCGGTCGCGAAGACCAACATCCTCTACGATGGGTTACCGTCGGGCTGCAATTTTGTCTTGGAGTATCGCTGATAATCTTTGCTCACAAGCACTTCAGCTCCCCGGACCTTGGCACAGACGCCATGCTGTTTGCCGTCTACATGGGGTGCTGCCTGTACTTTTGGTATACCCACCGCAATGGAACTGCCGGATCAATTATCACGATTGGCGGGTTTCTGGCGTGGTCCCTGGTCTTCGTAGTTGCTCCAACAACAGAGGCATTTTTACACAATATCCATCTGGAAAACGAAGTCTGGAACCTACCGAAATACGTTGTAGCCGTAGGTATGCTGCTTCTTCTTCTCGAGAAACAGATTGAACGCACGCAGCATCTTGCCCTGCATGATGATCTCACTCACCTCGCCAATCGTCGTCTCTTCCAGGATCGGTTAGTTACCGCTATTGAGCGTTCGCGACGGGCAGGAAATTCGATGGCATTGTTGAGCGTCGATTTAGATCGGTTCAAATTAGTAAACGACACCTATGGCCACCATGTTGGCGATCTGCTTCTCCAGCATGTGTCTGGGATTCTGGAAGCCAGGGTCAGGCGCTCCGACACTGTTGCACGCACCGGTGGGGATGAGTTTTCTATCATTATGGAAGAACCATCAGGCAGATATGAAGCCGAAATGGTTGCAGATACTCTTATCCGCATACTATCGGAGCCTTTTGTATTGGCCGGAAATCGTATTCACATTGGAGCCAGCATTGGTATCGCGCTCTTTCCCGATGATGCAGGAAGTGTTGACTCGCTCTGCATAGCCGCAGATCAGAGCATGTATCACGAAAAAGAAACGCGTCGCACCGCAGAGTTGGATATCCGGAAGCTAACGATGTCCGAGAATTCGACTCCTGAGAAACATTTTATGGCGAGTTAACCTCGAACCAAGCAAACCTCTTGCCAATCAATCAATTTCTGATTCATCAATTCCTGAAAGCTAAAAAAGGCCGCCCGTGATAACAGGACGGCCTTTTTAGTGTTTAGTGGCAGGGCTTAGTTGCTTGAACCGGAACTCGGCCCGCGACCTCCGCCTCCGGGGCCTGGACGGCCACGACGACGACGGCGGCGATTGCTGTTGCCACCAGGTCCACCGGCAGGACGACCTGCTCCGCCGGAATTTGGTTGACCGGGAGTCTGAGGCGCTACTCCATCCGCGAGGTTGAAGTTTGGTTCATTCTCTTCGTCAAACTCCTCGCCATCCTCTTCTTCCGAGTCGTCGCCGCCCTCAATCAGGATAGTGCTCTGATTGGAGTTGGGCTGACGCTCGTCAAATTCATGGCGGGCTTCTTGTTTCGGAGCATCCTGGCGAGGTGCTACGGCTTCAGAAGCAGCAAATTCGGCTGGCGCTGGTGTATCGGCGATTCCGAGCTTGGCCTTCTGTTCCTTGATGAGCGCTTTGCGGCTCAGCTTGATGCGGTTGCCTTCGATTGCCAGCACCTTCACCATGATCTGATCGCCTTCGCGAAGCTCATCCTTCACTTCCTTGACGCGATGCTCCGCAATCTCGGAGATGTGCAGCAGTCCATCCGTACCTGGGAACAGCTCGACAAACGCGCCGAACTCTGCCAGTCGGACTACCTTACCGAGATAGGTTTTGCCAATCTCAGGGGTTGCGGTCAGATTGTTGATGATCTGCAGCGCCTGCTCCAACCCATCGGCATCGCTCGAGGCAACATTGACGCGACCCGTATCATCCACATCGATCTTGACGCCGGTCTGTTCAATGATGCCGCGAATCGTCTTGCCGCCCGGTCCGATCAAGTCACGAATCTTGTCGGTGGGAATGTGTACAGTGCGAATCTGAGGCGCATACTTCGAGCGCTCAACCTTCGGTCCATCCAGATGTGCATCCATCTTGTCCAGAAGGAAGAGCCGGCCAACGCGCGCCTGCTCCATCGCTTCCTGCAGGATCTGGCGAGTCAGTCCGCTGATCTTGATGTCCATCTGCAGTGCCGTGATGCCCTTGCGGGTTCCGGCTACCTTGAAGTCCATATCGCCGTAGTGATCTTCAGCACCCGCGATATCGGTCAGGATGGCGTAGTTGTCGCCTTCCTTCACCAGGCCCATCGCCACACCGGCAACGGAACCCTTGAGTGCGATGCCTGCGTCATACAGTGCAAGGCTGGCGCCGCACACCGATGCCATCGAAGAAGATCCGTTTGACTCAAGAATGTCAGAGACGATGCGAACAGTGTAGGGAGACTCATCGGGGCTCGGCAAAACTGCGCTGATTGCGCGTTCAGCCAATGCTCCATGACCTACTTCGCGACGGCCAGTACCTGTCATGCGGCCAACTTCGCCAACCGAGAACGGCGGGAAATTGTAGTGCAGCATGAATGGCTTCTTCTGCTCGCCTTCGTAGCTTTCGAGACGCTGTCCGTCGTCGGTCGTGCCGAGCGTTGCGGTAACGAGTGCCTGGGTTTCACCACGGGTAAAGAGAGCCGATCCGTGTGTGCGTGGCAGAACGCTGGTTTCGATGCTGATCTCGCGAATCTGATCGAAAGCGCGACGGTCGGGACGGATGCGATCCACTGTGACCTGCTCACGGAAGATACGCTCGCGAACCAGTTCGTAGTAGGTGCTCAACTTCTTCTTGGCCGTCGGATCGTCAGCGGGAAGTTCCTTCACCAACTCAGCCTTGATGTCCTTGATCAGGCTGTAGCTCTCGGTCTTGGAGTGCGTCTTGGTATCCAGCGCATCCTTCAAACGATCGCCAACCTTGGCGAAGAGAGCATTGTAGTATTCGGTGTCTTCCACAGGAGCAGTGAATGCACGCTTAGGCTTGCCGGCCAGTGCAACGAGTTCGTCGATAGCTGCAGCAATCTTTTTGATTTCTACGTGAGCAAATTCGATAGCCGCAAGAATGTTCTCTTCCGACTCTTCCATTGCGCCGCTCTCGATCATCGTGATGCCGTCTTTATGACCGACGACGATGATGTTCATGGTGCTGGCTTTACGTTCGGCGTAGCTCGGATTGACGATAAATTCCCCGTCTACACGACCGACGCGTACGGCACCGACAGTCGCTCCGAAAGGAATATCCGAGAGCGCCAAAGCTGCACCGGCAGCGTTGATGCCAACAACATCGGGATCATTTTCCTTGTCCGCGGACATTACCAGTGCGATCACCTGGGTTTCGTTGCGGAAGCCCTCAGGGAATAGCGGACGAATCGGACGATCAATCTGGCGGCAGGTAAGAATTTCCTTCTCACTTGGCCGTCCTTCACGCTTGATAAAGCCACCGGGAATGCGGCCACCAGCATAGGTGTATTCGCGATAGTCCACTGTGAGCGGGAAGAAATCAATGCCTTCTTTAGGATCGGGAGAGGCGACGGCGGTCGCCAGTACGACACTCTCGCCGAGCGTCACAAATGCTGCACCAGAAGCTTGCTTGGCGATGCGTCCGGTTTCAAAAACCAGGCGCTTTCCGCCAGTAAGCTCGACTGCTACTTCATGCTTCATAGAAACCTCTTTCGGTTTTCATCAGTATTTTCGCTTTTAGAAACGTGGAAGACACCAGTACGAGCAGCAAGGATGCCGCGAAACGATTACGGCGTTCGCTACTGTGGGATATAGGCATGCCCACACGCAAAGAACCCGTGCAGAGACGGTTGCTCTGCACAGGTCTTGGCTTGATATTGCGCTCGTTCCTGTGTTCGTACTGCCAAGAGTCAGGTACACCATAGCCGCATGACCTTTGTAAGGTCGCAGCCTTGACCACATCTCGGTCTCGGCAATACCTGCTCAAGGATAAGGTTCGCTTACTTGCGGATGCCCAGCTTGCCGATGACATCGCGGTAGCGGTCCGTGTCATGTGCCTTCAGGTAATCCAGCAGGCGGCGGCGCTTGCTGACGAGCATCAAAAGACCGCGCCTGGAGGCGTGATCCTTCTTGTGGGTTTTGAAATGCTCGGTCAACTCGCCGATGCGCACACTCAGAATTGCAATCTGAACTTCCGGCGAACCGGTGTCGGAATCGTGGGTGCGAAAGCGTTGAATCAGGTCGGTTTTTGCTACGGATGCCAACACAGCGTTCTTGTTACTCCTCAAATCGTCGAATCAGATCGTCAAATTTCCGATCCTCACTCAATCTCAATGTCTGCAGCAAGAGTACCACGAATTGCACTCAATTTGCCATCTTTTCGCCCCGAAACGACAGCCGCTCAAGTACGTTCCAACAGCCTAGCGCTCATCCACGGCCCAGTAATTTGCCCGTGCCACAACATGAGCCTCATAATCCTGCGTCAGACGCACTCGCAGCGTATGCAATCCCGGGGTATTGTCTGTCGGATGAAAGCTTAGCAAATACCGGTTCCGAGAGTGTTGGGCCACTTCCGCAACTTCATCCTGAAATCCCTTATCCCGTGTGAATGGCGCGTATTCACCGCCACTCATTACCGCTATCTGCTTGGCAACATTCTTCTTCATAGCCTGAACCGCCATCAGCAACGATCCAATTGGATTCATCACCCGGTTGTCGCCGTTGTCTTTCAAGTCATGCAGCAACTCCGCTCGTGAGGGCGAATAGGTCAGGCTCAGCACGAGCACATCTGTAAGCCCAATTCTCTCAACCAGCTTTTGCGGATTCAAATGCTTGCTTCCGTGATCGCGCTCTTCGCTGATCAAAAGCAGCACTCGTCGATACTCCTTCGGTTGAGACTGCAGCAGATCCACCGCGTACCCTATCGTATCCAGAATCGCGCCGCCACCATCGCCGGGCTGCAGATCCCTCAAATCGCGGCTCAGATCGTCCTCTGAATGTGTAAAATCACGCACCAGCAACGGAGCGCTATCAAAGCTCACCAGGGCAGCCTCGCCTTTGCCGTCCCCTAGAAAAAGATCAAGCAATGGGCCTAATTTTGCTATCTTGTCGAACTCCAGCCCACCGTCGCGCCCCTGCTCTACAGCAACCACCAGCGCCACAGGAGCAGTATCCAGCTCTTCTTCAACTCGTAGCTTTTGCGGAACGCCGTTGTCTTCCAGTTCAAAATCTTTGCTCTTTAACCCGTAGATCACCTCGCCGTGACCTTTTTCGACCAGCGTCGGCACCAACACCACATTGGTCGTGGTACGCAGCGTAACCTCGTCACCCTGTGTGGATGAGGGCAATGGCAGAGCTGGCTCAGGTGGCGGCAATGAGATAGTAGCGGGCTGCTGAGCCAACGCCAACGGACCAAAACCTAATATCACCGCAGCCATCAAAGCCAGTTCCCTGGGCCGTGCCATTCTTAAAAACAATCCCATTCGCAATCCATCCTCCAAAAGGGTTCTGACCAGCACGGTATTACAGCCTTCTAGCTTAGACGTCGCATGCCTGAGAAAACTTGCCTTGAACGCTCAGGCAAAAATATTCGTCCTTTTTTGTAACACTGCTGGCTTACTCGGATATGCTTCAGTGCGTCAGAAGAAATATCCCCTTCAGCGGCATCCACAAGTAGGTGCTGTGTACGGAATACAGAGTGTCGCTAGTCCCTTTTGAGTAGTCCCGTGTGAGCTAATCTGGCAGAACCAAGGGAGCACTATGCAGAAACTCCTTCAGAACCTGCACTTCAGCATACGCATGTTGGCCAAGAGCCCGGGTCTGACCATCACCGTTTTGCTCACTCTGGCACTCGGGATAGGAGCCAACACCGCCATCTTTACTGTTGATTACGCAACATTACTGGCACCATTGCCTTATCCACAACCAGATCAGCTGGTCATGGTCTGGTCCAAGATCCAGGGCTTCCGCAACGGTATCTCGGCTGGGGATTTCCTCGATTGGAAGCATCGAAACAGCGCCTTCCAGGACATCAACGCCTGGACCGGTGGCTCCTTCAACATAGCTACACACGATCAGCCTGAATACATCGAAGGTCGCCGCAATACTGCCGGCTTTTACAAGATGATGGGCAGCAAATTCGCCATGGGACGCGACTTTCTGCCAGAGGAAGGCGTTGCAGGCAAGGACCATGTAGTCATCCTCACCCATAAGCTATGGGCGCATCTCGGCGAAAATAAGAACATCCTTGGCACCCAGATTCGCCTCGACGGCCAGCCTTATACGGTCGTTGGGGTTCTAGCCGAAGGGCTAACCGATCGCGGCACCGACCAATTAACCGTTCCGCTGGTCTTCAAACCGGAACAGATTAACCACGACTTCCATTGGCTACTCGCCATGGGACGCCTTAAGCCCGGTATCACCATCAAACAGGGCCAGTCCGATATGGACGCCGTAACAGCACATATAGCGCAGGCTTACCCCAAAAGCAACAAAGGCTGGGGCGCAATCGTCGAACCCCTCAAGAACGATTTTCTTCCCAGCGATCGCAAGCTCACGCTCTGGCTGCTGCTTGGCGCTGTAGCCTTCATTCTGCTCATCGCCTGTGTCAATGTAGCTAATCTTTTACTCGCAAAAAGCCTGTCGCGTCAAAAGGAAATGGCCGTGCGCAGCGCCCTCGGTGCGTCTCCGAAAGCCATCTTTGCCCAACTCATCACGGAAAGCCTCCTGCTGGCGCTTGCAGGAGGATTACTAGGCATCGGCGTAGGCTACGGCATGTTGCGCGGACTTATCGCCGCCATGCCGGATGGGACGCTGCCAACAGAGGCCGATCTCACCCTCAACTTTCCGATTCTGTTGTTTACACTCGGTGCAACCACGCTCGCGGGGCTGCTCTTCGGCTGCGCGCCTGCCTGGTTCGCTTCGCGCATCGACCCCAGCGAAACACTCAAAGAAGGCGGCCGTTCCGGGTCAGGCAAGGCTCGTCATTGGCTTCGTCGAACTCTTGTCATCGGTGAATTTGCCCTCGCGCTTGCGCTTCTTGCAGGAGCGGGATTGGCCATTCACAGCTTCCTCAATTTGCAGCGCGTCGATCTTGGGGTAAAGACAGACCATGTCCTCACCTTCTTTCTGCCCGTACCCGAATCTCGCCCCAATGATCCGGAACAGATCGTCTCTTACTACAAACGAATCCTCGGTAGTATCAACTCGGTTCCCGGTGTCCAACATACCTCGGCGATGACAGGTATGCCGCTTTTCGGAGCGGGCTTTGGCATGCCCTTCACCATCGTTGGCAAGCCTGCCTACAACGACCCTTCGCAGCGGCCACTTACCGGATTTGGCATGGTTACGACGGACTACTTCCAGACCTTCGGCATCCAAACCATCCGCGGGCGTACTCTCGGCGATCAGGACACAACCACCAGCGTAAAAGTAGCCATGGTTAACGAGGAGTTTGCCAGGAAGTACTTCAAAGACGTTGACCCGCTGCAACAGCGCATCTCCGTTGAAGAACTGATCCCCGGTGTCACCAAGCTGGGCCCTGCGGTCGAATGGCAAATCGTTGGGGTTTATCACAACGTACGCAGCCGGGGCTTTCGTGAAGACAATCCCGAAGTGCTGATCTCCTTCTGGCAGATTCCCTGGACCACGGCAGGCATCGCCGTGCGCACCGCGAACGATCCAACATCCATGACCAAAAGCATCGAAGCCGCCGTGCATGCTGTTGATCCACAAATCTCTTTGGCCACGCCACGCACCATGGATGAAGTTCGGGACAGCGTTCTCTCCAACGACCGCTTCACGCTTCTCCTGTTCAGTTGTTTTGCAGCCGTTGCGCTTTTACTAGCTGGACTTGGGATCTATGGGGTAATGTCGTTCTCTGTTGCTCAGCGATCACACGAAATAGCCCTGCGTATGGCGCTCGGAGCCGGCAGAAACCGCGTCGTCGTTCAAGTAGTGAAAGAAGGATTGCTCCTCGCAGGAATCGGCCTCGGCATCGGACTCATTGGCGCCTACTTTATCGGGCGCGCCATGCAGACTATGCTTTACGGAGTGGGGTCTCTCGACTACTCCGCCTTCAGCGTAGTCGGGGCCATTTTGCTAGCTGCATCCCTGATAGCCTGCTACTTCCCCGCTCGCCGCGCAGCATCTGTCGAACCGATGCAGGTGCTCAGAAACGAATAGCGTTACAGCTTATGGTTTGGGTTGAGTTTGCGGTGTCTCTGGGCTTCCAGGCACCGCAAATGGCGCATACGGATCGGCGGCGGGTTGTTGCAGTGGCGCAGTAATATCTGCCGGCGTAATCGGCATTCGAGAGAAATCCATCGCATCCCGCATCGCAAAGAATGCAGGCATCGGCGTGTAATTATCGTCGAACGGTAGCGGCCTCTGCCGCGCTCCGTCGGGGCGCATAGCCCATGGTTGCCTGCTCTGGTTCAGCCAGGTATGCGCGTCCGTAATTCCCCAGGTCAGTACCGCCTTCACGTTCGGCTCCGGCAGTACAAGTCCTAAGTAATTTTTATAAATCTCAGACACAGCTACATCCTGCAACTCAGGGCCGCCCGGCAACGCATGGCTGTTCACATCAAGCTCCGTGAGATAGACATCGAGGCCTATAGCAGCCAGGTCGCGGATGAACTGCTTCACGCCTGCTCCCGGCGGCGGTCCATTGGCTTGCAAATGACTCTGAATACCCACGGCATGAATTGGTACGCCACGAGCATGCAGCCGGCGTACAAGCATCAGCACCTGCCCGCGCTTTGCCGATTGCTCCGGCGTATCCAACTCAATATCGAAATCGTTATAAGTCAGCTTTGCCTGCGGATCGGCCTGCGATGCGTACTGAAAGGCCATCTCGATGTACCCTGGTCCCAGCAATTCCAGCCAGGGAGATTTACGCAGCCCGTCCGCGCGCCCACCTGGAATATGCACCGCTTCATTAACTACATCCCAGCTATGCACTCTCCCCGCATAACGACCCGCCACAGTCTGAATATGCTGCTCCAGGAGCGAACGTGCATTGTCTTTCGTCGCGACCTGCGCAAACCACAACGGCAACTGCTCATGCCAGCAGAGATTGTGCCCACGCACAAATTGTTGATACTGGGCAGCAAAGGCAAATATTTTGTCAACGGGAGCAAAGTTATAACTCGATGGCGATGGCCGTAGAGACGACCACTTCATCGCATTTTCTGCAACTAGAATGCCCGCTTGCTCCGCCACGGTCTGCGTATAAACATCATGAATCCCGTCGCCATCCGCAGTGAGATTCAGTAGTTCAGGAACGACCGCGCATCCCGCCAGTAACCCCACAGCAGCGGCATGGACACGCAAAGAGTCTGACCCCGTATAGGAACGCGTTTCCCTTTGTGGCACAGGCAGGCTATCCGGGTGCAACTTCTTTTTGCGATCCTTGCCGGGAAGGCTCAATGGAAGCGCGGCACTCAAACCGAAAGCAGCAACCGAGCGTGCAAACTCTCGTCTTGTCAGCCAATCGGAGTTTCGCACTCACCCTCACTATTCACGCTAGTTATTACGAACAGGCTTTCGTTGCACTTCACGCTCTAGCTGTCCCGTCCACGCGAGAAAACCCAGCAACTCCCACTTCGATTCCCACACAAAGTGGAAGACATCCCGTGCCCGAATCGTCTCCGCCTTCTTACCGGAGTATGTCTCGATCCGCCATTTCAGGTACTCGCTCTTCCAGGGAGCAAGCCGGTGGCCGCGGGTGGCATTCCAAATAAAGCGCAGGGACGCAAACATGCAAAAGCTCCTCACCTTTGAGTATAGAGCGAGGAGCTCGAAACACTGAGAAACAGCATCCAAAAGGCTGTAGGATCCCCATATGCGGCATGACGATAATGTCTGCTATAGCTTGTCGAAGAGGCTTCCTTGCCCTAACCCTGAGATCACACTGATCAACGCCGTCTGCTGAGATGCCACAAGAGCAAGCTGCGTCGCAATCGCCGGAATGTCTGCCTGCATCAGGTTGGTTTGCACCGCCGTCAATTGCGTGGCCTCCGAAGAGGCTGCTCCTGAGGCTGCAGATAATCGGGTTATAGAGTTATCTACAGTTACTCGCTGCTGACTTACATAGTTCAGCGCTGAATTGAGAGATGCCAGGTCGGTGACGCCGCTACCCGAACTTCCGTTGGCGTAATCGGCCACCAGGTTATTCAGCGCTCCAAGCACACTTGCTGTCGAAGAAGTAAATATCTGGTCGCCTGGAACATTGATTGGAATAGACTGCCCATTGGGAGCGGTGAGTGTGTTCACATTCTCATCGCCGTTATAGGTGACTGTGGCTGGCGTTGTCGAGCTATCAAGAGTAAAAGGAGCTGTTTCAGTCTGACTACCGCCAAAGACGTACTGCCCCTGATAACTGGTATTCGCCAGCGAAAGCACCTCGTCACGTATGCCGGCAATCTCGTTGGACGCTGACTTCAGATCACTCGTGCTCAAAGTGCCATTATTGGCCTGCGTTGCCAGCGAAATGGCCTGGTTCAACTGAGTCACCACGCTACCCAGCGCAGAGTCAGCCACCTGCAACATGCCCTGCGTCATGCTCGATGTCTGCGTGAAGGAATCATCTCCCTGGATCTGGCCAAGCAGTTGCACATTCTCAGCAGCCGCGAAAGGATCATCACCGATCGACGTCACCCGCACACCACTCGATATCTCCTGGGTCAACTGCTGTTGCATTGTCGATGTCTGATCCAGAGCAGAGGCCAGATTCGTCGTATAAAAAGGGTCTACCCGCATCGTTGATCCTCGTCTTTCGCACCGTATTTCGTACCGTACGTGCTTGGGTTTTGGCTCGCCGTGACGATCAGGCCACCGCAGTTTCCACGCCCAGGTTCAGCGCAGAAGACATCACCGAATTCAGAATCGTGAACACTTGCGATGCTGCTTGATACGAACGTTGAAAGTTCTCAAGAGAACTTGCTTCGTCGTTCAGATTTACCGCCGAAAGAGAGTCTCGCTGACTCTGCAATTGACTCACAGAGGCAGTGAGCGCGGTATTCTGCGTCGTCGTTTCAGATACAGTCGCTCCCAGCGTACCTACAAAATTTGAGTAAAAGTTTAACGGCGTCTGACCGTTGATGATCGACTGCGTAGAGAGATTTGCAGCCGCAACCGCATTTGAACCGTCTCCAGTACCATTGCCTAAACCGGCCGCGGCAATTTTGTTCGGGTCAGTCATTACGACCGCCATCGACGCGGCACTCCCCGCTACCTGGCTTGGCGCATTAAAAATATTCCCCGCGTTTCCGTTGTCTCCATCCATATCCGTGCCCGCGTTGTTCACCGTGTTCACCTGACTCGCAATTCCATAGGCCAGTTGATCAAGCGACGCCATCGTAGTGGGAATACTCTGATCACGCGCCGTGAGCAGTCCACCGATCTCCCCTCCACCTGAAGTCAAATCGCTCGTTACGTCCGTACTGCCAACAAAGAAATGTGTTACTCCATCTACATTTCCCGTCGTAATTTGAAATGAACTTCCTTCAGAAACAAGCAACTGCCCACTGGCAGTGGCAATACTCATGCCATTGTTCTCGGTCGTAATCTGGTTCACACCGATCAACTGCGAAAGCTGACCTAGATCCGCCTGCCTCTCATCTTCCAGCGTCCCTGCATCCTGGTTTGGAGAAAGCGACTGAATCTGCTGATTCACCTGCGCCAAAGAAGTTGTAATTGCATTGACCTGAGAGGCTACCGTTGCCGCTGACTGATCTAACGAAGATTTCTGGGCATTGAGATTGGCCGCGGTGCTGGAAATATCTCCGGCCAAAGTATTGGCTGATTCCAAAACCTGTTGCCGATCGGCACTGTTCGTCGGACTCGATTCCAATTGCGTATAAGCATCAAAGAAATTCGTGATGTCGGAACCAATATTGCCGGAGGAATTTGTACTGGAGGCAGGTGTGAAATTTGCCTGCAATGTGGTCAGCGCATTCAGCAGCGCGGTAGAAGAAGAACTAGCCTGAGTCTGTTGCTGCAAGCGTTGCTCAAGTACCCTGTCCCGTTGCGAGATGCCACCGGTAACAGTCACTCCTGTGCCATTTTCAATCCCATTGATATATATCGGCTGGTTCTCTTCCCAGTTCGATACCTCACGCGTGTAGCTCGCGTTGGATGCGTTGGCGACGTTGTTCGACACGACATTGAGGGCTGCCTGATCCGCATCCAGAGCCCCCGTTATCAGATTAAAAGCCGCATTAATTGTCCCCATACTCTGCCTCGATTCCCTGTCTGTTACGACCGCCTGTTTCCATTAACAGGCCTGCCCCGTCCTCGATCTTTTGTTGCGCCTGCTGAATTCGAAGAACATGCAATCGAGAAAAGACCGTTAGATTGGATCTAGTCGCATGTAATACACGCTCCAACACACGCAAGTCTCCCGACGCTTCGTCTAGATCGTTTTTGAAATCGTGGTGCAGATTCGAAGTCTCCGCAACCAAATCCACAGGGCTAACCAGACCGGACTGCTGCAACTCACGGTTCAGGTCCACACAACAACGTGCCAACTCTTCCAATCGATCCGCGTCCATACTAGCCAGTGCAGCCGTAGCTTGCCGCACAATCGCTCGCAGTGCTATTCCCGGCCTCAACTGTTCCTGCCACTCGATCGCCATTTCTCTACCAATCCAATCTTTGAATTGATGAACTCTTATTTAACCCGAGGGCTACTTCTCCGGCACAAGCAGAGAGTCGATTACTTTTTGTGCCACATCCGTGGCCGGTATGTTGTAGGTGCCGGCTTGCAGTGCATTCTGGATGCTGGCAACCTTATCCATGCGCACATCAGATTCACTTGCTGCTTGTGCGGCCTCGTTGGCTGCAGCACTAAACTGCGTCGAATCTTGCGCCAGATTATCCATCTGCGCTTTACCCGTACTAGCGACCTGTGCGGTCGCAGCAATCGCATTACTCGAAACCTGAGTGCTCGAAGTCTGAGAAGGAGCAATGTGCTGCAAGCTCTCTCCATCATTTCGAATATCATTCCGTACATTCATCCTGTTTCTCTCCTACCCTATTTATCGTCCTGGACGCTAATAACGATAGTCATTTGAATAGCACATTTGAGCCATTCCCGTTTTAATTTGACTCACCATTCGTTCTCCCAAAATGGTTACCGATGTGAGCCGTAACTGCATTTGGAGCCTGTCCTTTCTTCGCGTCGGACACATGACTCAACTGATGCAAAATACTCTTCGCAATACCGAATCCCCCATGCTCTGAAATAGCCTTAGCCATCGCCTCTCCGGCAAAGGAGTTCAATGCTGAAGATGAACTCTCCTCGTCTTCGCTACCGCCCAGGAGACCCTTCCCCGACTCGAGTGGAGCCATCAACTCCTTCATCATTTGCGCTTCGAATTCGTGTGCGGCTTTTACCAATCGCGGCTGAGGAACCGATTCAGCAGACATTGAGCCAGAAGACGCCGCAGCCGCTCCAGGCAGCACTGGATTAATCATCACAAAACCTCCAGGTCCGCTTCGAGCGCCCCTGCCTCTTTCATTCCCTGCAGGATCGAAATCACATCTCGCGCCGTTGCTCCGATCTGCTGTAACTCCTGAACCAGATCCTCGACAGTCGCGCCTTCCTTCAGCTCGATCCGATTCACCGGTTTGTCCTGCGCCTGAACTGTCGTCTGTTGCACCACCTGCGTCGTTCCCTGAGCAAACGCATTCGGCTGCGAAACCTTGGTCTCCGTCACCACATTCACAGATAGACCTCCATGCAGAATTGAGACCGGCTGCAATCGCACTTTACCTCCAATTACAACCGTTCCCGTTCGTTCATTAACCACTACACGCGCGCGCGGATAAACATCAATCTGAACTGCTTCAATCTGATCCAGTAACGCTGGTAGATCTTCCTCTGGCTTCGCTGCAATTTCAACTCTTCGACTATCGACTACGTGGGCGCGTTCCGTCTTTAACTCGGCATTGATGGCCCCCGCCATACGTTCCGCGGTATGAAAATCCGCATCGGTCAGAATCACGCTCACCGTCTTCATCTGCTTCAGATCAAACGGCACTGAGCGCTCCACCAATGCTCCTCCGGGAATACGCGCGGTCGTGGGATGATTCACCTGTCTGGAGTTTCCATTTGCTGTCACCTGATACCCACCCAGTACCAAAGGTCCCTGCCCCTGCGCGTAGATCTGCCCATCCGGTCCGTACAGTGGAGTCATCAACAACAGCCCGCCTTCAAGTGACCGGGCATCTCCGGCAGAAGAAACAGTGATATCCAGTTTTTCTCCCGGTCTGCTGAACGGCGGCAGTGTCGAAACCACGAAGACTGCCGCCATATTCTTCACCTGCATATTACTGGCGCTGTTGTTGCCCGTCTGCGGAACCGTAATCCCCATCCGCTCCAAAGTTGAGAGCAATGTCTGGATTGGAAAGACTGTCTGTTGCGTGTCGCCAGTACCCTTCAGACCCACAACAATACCGTAGCCAATCAATTGGTTATCGCGAATGCCTTCGATCGACGCGACATCTTTGATACGCGTTCGCTGAGAAGCCAATTGCTCGCTTGATTGTGCAGTTCCTGGGATAACGCTCTGATGTCCAGCATCGGCATATGCAGTTCTTGCCTGTTGCTGAGCTAACTCAGGCCGCGCGATACCAGTCCGCTCAGATGACGTAGCCCTCACCGCAGAACGCCCAGCCGCCCCTTTTTGTCCACGAGACTCCGACCTCACTGGCGTTGAACCAGATTGCCCCATGCTCTCTCTGTTCCCAACAACGAGAACAAGTAGCAGGAACATCCACCTACATCCCGCTAGCAACCATTTTCTCTTCGTATGAGGCCCTGCAACAGAACGCGCCACTAAAACACCAACATTTTCTGCAAAAATCTCCAAATGGGATTCTGCCGATAGGTTGAGTCGTTCACGATTCCCTTGCCAGTTACCTCTAGTTCCAGATCGGTCATTGCCGCTGACTGCACCTGATTCTGCGCACTCACATCCTCCGGACGCACGAGTCCTCTCAGCTTGATCAACTGTGTCTGCTGTGAAAATGTCAATTGTCGAGTAGCCTGCACCACAAGCATTCCGTTAGGCAATACGTCTACCACTTCTCCTCCAAAGGTCGTTGCAAGACTGGAGTTGGTCACACTTTGTCCCTGTGCCGTCAGACCAGAAGTAGCATTTTGTCCCAACAGATTTTGCAGTCTGTTATTCGTACCTAACGCGCCAAATAAACCTGAGAGTCCTGAGGTAGCGCTTGATGCCCTTGAATTTTTTACCTGTCCGTCCGTTGAAGCCGCCAGGCTCTCCGAAACGACAATGGACACCACATCATGCAGCCGCACAGCCTTGGCATCGGTAGATAACCGCACCAACCGCCCTTGATCAATCCAGATCGATCCGGGCGTACGCACCTCCGCTTCCTGCGAAGCCCGCACCCTGGAGATATAGGCCTTCAACGCTGCTTCTGGTGGAGTCAGTTTGGCGCTTTCAGTTTTGTCTGTTGATTTTTTCGTAAGCAGAGTTGCGGCTTGACTCGTAAACCCGGAGATAATAAACACGAAACCCAACGCAGTCGCTAAAGCTATCTGGAGACATCGGCATCTATCACGCAGCCTGTGATTGGTCATCGTGAACTCCATTCCATGGGCAACCACTTCGCTTGCTTCAACCCTGTAGCCAGAACACTGATGACCGGTCCATTGACACTCATCTGGGAGTTTTTTCCAGCACTCAAACGAGCACGTAGCCGGGCGCCAAGTGGTCCAGACTCAAGCGCCATGGCCGGCAATCGCGCATGGAGCAACTCGGACTCCTGATCGACAATAATCTGATCGCCCACATGAATGATGATCTGCGGCGAAATAGCTACTGCCTTCAAAATGTTTTTTGCGGCAGCATGTCTTGCAATCTTCTTCTCTTGCGCATCTGCTGTATCCGTCAGAATTATCCGATCTGGACCGGAATGATTTTCCTGATTGACTACAACATGCCAATGCAGCCCCAGGCATGGATCGATTCGATCCATGCTCGTATCGTTTGGTTCTTTAAGCGGTTGACCCTTGGCGATTGCGCAGAAAATCGCCAAAGCTATCACTAAAAATATAGCCAGAAGTCCACTCGCGATGGAGTAACATCTGGCCGACAGCTTGGATTTAAGGCTCAACCGGTGCAAGTTCATTGGCTCTTTCCTTTGCTTATGAAGCTTTCCAATAGACATCGGTACCCAATCCATTTTGCGAATAACTATCGCGTCATGTTATTTACCTGGGAGTACATGTCATCCGCGGCCTTGATAACTTTGGAGTTTGATTCGTATGCTCGTTGGGCAAGCACCATCTGGACAAATTCAGTTACGACATCCACGTTAGAATTCTCCAGATATCCCTGCTGCAACGTGCCCAGACCTTCAGTTCCGCCTGGGTTTCCAAGTACAGGATCGCCCGAGCTGAGTGTCTGCTGAAGCAGATTGCCACCCATGCTCTCGAGACCGCCAGGATTGGCAAAGGTCGCCAACTGTATCTGTCCCAACTGTGCCGGATTCGTCTGCCCCGGCAGCGTCGCGTTTACCACGCCATACTGCGTAATTGTGACCGCAGTGGCATTGGCTGGAATTGTTATAGTGGGCAGCAAGGGGTCGCCGTCAGTGGTGACGATCGAGCCCTGGTTATTCAAGTGAAACTGTCCCGCGCGCGTATACGCCGTTGTGCCATCCGGCCTCTGCACCTCAAAGAATCCAGAGCCCTCAATCGCCACATCATACGGATTGCTCGTCTGGTTAAGTTCGCCCTGCGTCATGATTACTTCCGTAGCCGCGGACTTAGTACCTAGGCCGATCTGCAGTCCAGCAGATACAGTCGATTGAGACTGAGCTGCGCCTGGCGTCACCAGATTTTGATACAGCATATCTTGAAACTGAAGGCGTAGTTGACGGAAACCGGTCGTCGAAGAGTTAGCGAGGTTATTGGCAATTGTATCCAGATTTAATTGCTGTGCGCTCATGCCGCTGGCTGCCGTATACAGTGCTCGTATCACGCTATTTCTCCTGAGAATGATTTAAACTCGCGGCAAATCCTCTGCTGCAGTCTTGTTGAATTCAGTGTGGAAGATAGTCAGCGCGCGCTGCATGGTTTCTGCCTGGCGCTGCATCATCAATAAATCCAGGCTGCCCTGAATCGCATCTTCGTTGGCCGCTTCAAGATTGCCTTGATGAACGATGGCTTCAGTCGATAGCGCAGGCTGCACTTTGTCGGGCGGAAGGTAGCTGTTCTTCCCCTCTGGAGTTAGCTGTGTTCCAACCGGAAAAACAAACACGCCTACCGTCGAGGCAATCGCTCCATCAACAGAAATAGCCCCATCTACTCCAACGGAAACCGCACCGGGAGGCACAGGAATCGGCTGGCGCTGGCTGGAAAGCACCAACTCGCCAGCCGCAGTTACAAGCCGGCCATCACGCCCCCGGTGGAAGCTGCCATCCCGCGTATAGCGAACTCCACCAGGAGTCTCTATTGCAAAAAATCCCTGCCCTTCGATTGCCAGGTCCAGAGCATTCCCGGTTGGCGTTAACACGCCCTGCCCCATGTCGAGGTGGTCTCCACCAAGAACACCAAAATTGTTTACCGTCTGCCCCAGTTGCGAGTTTCCCTGAAGCGGATCGAGCAGTACTGAACGAAAGTACTCACGCTCGGCCCGGTATCCCGCTGTCTGCGCATTCGCCAGATTAGAGGCTGCCGTATCCAGCGCCTGCGTCCGAGCCACCAGCCCTGCAAAAGCCGCGTAATATCCACTATCCATTCTTGTCCCCTACTGCTGAAAACAAGAGCAGAAACGGGGCCAAACAGGATGCAAAAGGATTAGAGAGGATTTATGAAAAGATATATATAGCCATACGCGAGATCATTCTGCATTTTGGATAACTACAACCTTCACTCTCACCAGGTTTTCCTCAAGACAGGTTAGTGCAATCCATCGCAGATAATCATAACTTCAAAAACTTCATCCTCGAAACGATATTCCTGATGAAGTCGAAACTCAGGTGCCTGTACGTGAATGCTGTAATCGCGACCGGTAATGACAGCCGGAATCGATAACCCGCAGTTGGCCGAGAGCTCTGGAACTTTGCCTTTCCATACGCCGGCCAACATGTTGCAGAGTTCGCCGATGGCGTCCTTAACCATGTCGTCAATTTCAGAAAATTCCATACCCGTCATCGTCGCGGCAATGGACAGAGCCACAGACTTTCCAGAACGAAAGACACATGCACCACTCAATAAACCGCCAAAACCTACCACGGCCGTAATTGTTTCCGAGTCTTGAATTGCCTGTTGCTCGATAGCATCGCAGCTCATGTTTAGCATCATGAGAAAAACCTCATCCACAGTTTCATGGAGGTTTTGCGGATCGGACATCAAATGCAAATTCTCTCGCAAGGATCGTATCTTCATCGCGGCCTCAACTCCATCGCGCTGCCAAGATCCAGCGCCGATCCGAATACCGTTCAAAACCATGGAGGATCCCTTCGGAGCACTTGCCTATGCCTTTTAAATATCAACCAAGAGAATTACACTCCAACGAGTAAAGGCAGCACTCGCTCTTTCACCTGCTCCGCAGTAAATGGTTTGCGAATATACGCTTGCGCCCCAGAGAGAATCGCCTGCTTCACATGCTCTTCACTCGACTCGGTGGTAATCATGACTACAGGGACACCACCTGCCAGCTTCTGTGCTCGAATCTGACGCAGGAATTCGAGGCCATCCATCAATGGCATATTGATGTCAGAAACAATGAGATGTACCGTTCCACCCCGCAATATTTCAAGGCCATCGATTCCACTCCCCGCCTCCAGTACTTCCATCGGTTCAAGGCCTGCCTGTCGCAATGCTCTTTCTACAATCTTGCGCATCACCGACGAATCATCCACAATCAGCACCCGCATCGCATTTGCTTCGTTCATTGACAACACTCCGCCTGGAAGATTCTGCTACGGCACTTATCGGCCTGCGGAAGCAATGCATGAACCTCGCCTCGCTGCTGATCAACTCCAGGCTGACCCGGATGTCGGCACGTCTAGCTCGATCCGAGTGAACAAATCACATCTTCAACATCACCCGTGTTAGGTAATGGACCAACTTGAGGCCGCACCCACATCCGCAACCACAAGCAATCATGTACTCGAACCAACCTGGACTCCACGGGCTTGGCTCGTTCAACAGCCTTCGTCAGAACGCGAACTAATGCAGACTCCGACGAAGCCTCGATCAACTCGCTATTTGGAAAGCTTGCCTGAAGCATCTGTCGATGTGCGGAGACAAACATGGATTCGCGCACCAGCCCTGTTTCTACTCGCAAACCAGACATCCTCTCAACAGCCAGAGCGAGTATGCGATCCAGGCGATCTTCAAATCCCAGATACAAGATCTGTCCTGCAGCCACCCGCAGCGGCAGCGCGCCAAAAGCCTCAATGAATAGTCGCGGCAGCACAGTGGCCAATCCATCCGCATCATGAAAATCCAATGGCAAAACCGCACAATTCCACTGCAGACCAAGCGCTCGCGTCACCAGTTGCTCAGCAACACCAAGATGCTGCACCAGCCACGTTCCCAGTCGTCCCTGCCCTGCATTCTTTTGGGCATCCAACGCCTGTCTGAGCTGATCTGGCGTAATCCAACCCTGCTCCAACATCACCAGTCCCAGTGGAACACGATGCCTCCGGCTGATTGTTTCGCTCTGGCGCCCACCCATTTCACGCCGTATTGCAGCCTGCAGAAGCATCGAAGTACAGTTCGCCGAGCAACTCCATCCTCGCTCAAAAATCGGACCGGAACGGCTTCGCCAGAGGTGCAACCATCCACTGGCACAATCCGAATTCGCACAGGTCGCGAATAGTCCAGCCAGCCTGCCACCATTCGCAGGCGCGTCTGCCCACCCTAAAACACTGGGGAGCCCGTAAGTCGAATCCGTTATACCCAGGCCCTGATCAAAATTGTTCCGTCTCGTCTCATTTCCGACTCCACTCATCTTCATCCTTCCGGGCTGTTGTTGCGTCGTGTGCCGATCACGGCCAAAGTCATTTTTCTTTTCTAAAAGAGGCATCGAATACTCTCCAACCGTCGTTGCGGCTCAGACACTTCCGTCACCCTCAAACCAAAGTTGCCGTTCACCAGTACCACCTCGCCCTTGGCAACGATCTTGTCACCGACAATGAGATCGACCGGGTCGTTGACGTGGCGATCCAGTTGCACTACATCCCCCGGCCCCAGGTCGAGAATCTCACCCAATGGCATCTCACGAGCTCCAAAGCGCAAGGTAGCTTCCAGCTCTATATCCAGAAGCAATTCCAACCCAGCCGAAAGCACAGATGGAGCATCAGCAACAGATTTCGGAACACGGTAGGATTGACCGGAAGCAGAGGTGCCTGCGTCCATAGAGGCATCTGCAGACTCTCCGATCAATGCTTCTGCCAGCAGCACGTCATTGCGAATCAGGATGGTCCAGGTTCGCTCTCCTGATTGCAATCGAAATGCTGTCGAAAGTTTGGTTTCCCCGCTCATCTCCGTGAAGTCAATAACCTGGCATTTTCGTCCGGTGCGCGTCAGCAATTCTCCTGCCGCCGCGTTCGCGACTTCCTTCAACAATTCACCCCAGCCTGCTTTCTGGTCTATACCTTCTCCCAGAAGGACTTCTTCCAGAAGGGCGCCATCGAGCATCACGCCAAACCGCCCCTGTTCCTCGCCTGTAATGGTAGCCACAAAGCCAAACGATCCCGCACTCGACAGGCCAGGTAGCGCTTCTGTCAGTAAAGGCTCCCCTGCCAGCGTCTGCGCAAACAGACCGGTCGCGGCATCAATCCAACATTCGAGAAACTTTCCACTCCCTGCCATTCCAATCTCATTCATTCAGCGCTCCCATACACCTGCTCTAAACACATTCAGCTTTTCGCAAGCAAGCTTTAAACGCTCACCTGCGTTCCCATTCTCCGATCCATCATCTCGTCAACAACGGATTCGAGTCGGGCTCCTCTATGCGCTCCCAGCTTCACTGGTTGAGCATGAAAAAGTACCTGCCCGCCAACCCGCAAATCAGCGCTTCCATTGCCAGCCAAATTGAGACGAATCACTTTGCCAACAACAAGATCCTCTAACTGGCGCGCCTCAATCCGCACCGAAGGAAGCTGCAAAACGGCTCCAAAACAAAGATTGCGGGCAGTTTTCTCTATCCTTGCGCGCGATTCTTCCGCATGACGGCGACGGCCCCCCCATTCGCCAGTTAACCTTCGCAGAATGGTATTGGCCACAACTGCAGGGAAAGCAAGGTTGAGCATCCCGGAGGATTCTCCCATCCGTACCTCGAAGCTCAGACATAAAGTTTTTTCCGTCACCGGCATAATTCGCGCGGTCTGCGTCTGCATCTGACGACGCTCAAAGTTGAAGCTCAATCCAACCGGCTGCCAGGCCGCAGTCAGCTCACGACAAACAATCTCAACGACATGTCCGACAATGGATTCTTCAATGTCTGTCAGCTCGCGCAGCGACCCAGGATGTCCTTCTCCGCCCAGAAGTAGATCGATGATTGAAGGCGCCAAAGCCAGATCCAACTGCAACACAGACAACGCTCCCAGCGGTTCCAGACGTACGGACGAAACATAGGAAATCTCAGGAATTCGCAGAAGAAAATCATTGAACGTAATTTGCTCCGCTGAAACCAGGTTGACCTGCATGCGGGTACGCAACCACGCTGAAAGATTATGGGTAAGATTTCGCGCAAACAGATCATTCAACATGCTGATAGCGCGTAGCTGCTCATTGGAAATCTGACCTGCCGAAGAAAAGTTATATGGCAAGACCTTCGCCCGTACTTCTGTATTGCCTTCGGCAGTGCTGATCCGAGCCGCCTGAAACAATGCATCAATTTCATCCTGCTTAAGTGTCTTTTCCATGTACCAAATCTTTCGTAGTCGAACAAAAAACAGAACAGGAATCTGATTGTCGGAAACATTTCTATTCCTGATTCAGGCGCGAATATCAACCGTTCCCGATTCAGTCATTGAGCCCCCCTAGCTCATTCTCAAACCCTTCGATCCGGATGGTTCTGCCTTATTCCCGCCATACACGACGTTGATTGGTTCAACCCAGACGCCCCAGGCCACCGGACAATCGCAGCGACCCACCACGCCTGTTCACTGATCACCGAACAGATCCTCGAGCTGTCAGATCCGACAAGACACTGCGTAGATGCAGAACCGCGGAAGCATGAATCTGCGATACGCGCGATTCCACCACACCGAGAGCCAGTCCGATCTCCCGCATGGTCATTTCTTCGTAGTAATAAAGAGTCATCACCAGACGCTCCCGCTCCGGCAACTCCTGAATTGCCCCGGTCAAACGCTCTTCCATCTCGCCACGGAGGCACTTGAACAGTGGATCTTCGTCAGGGCTTCCTGGAATGTAGGCCAGATCTTCTTCTCCTGAATCCTCGTTTCGTTCCAGGTGAAGAGTGCCTATCTCTAGGCCCTTCAATTCCCCGAGCAACTGTTGATAGGCCTCAAGCCCCGAGCCAAGCTCAGCCGCCACCTCACTTTCCGATGGTGCACGCCCGAGCCTCCCGGTCAACGTCCGGATCGACTCCTCCACTGCCCGCCCCTTGCGTCTTAGTTCTCGCGGACTCCAATCTAGGGTGCGCAAGCTATCCAGAATCGCCCCACGAATGCGAAACTGGGCGTAACTGCGAAACTGCACTTTCTTGCTGGGATCAAATTTTGCAAAGGCATCCATCAGACCTAGAACGCCCGCGGAATATAGATCGTCAATCTCCACGTGCTGTGGCAGACGCTCGCGAATCCGCCGCGCCAGAAATCGCACCATAGGAAGATGCTCCAAAAGAACGCGTTCTTCTTCGGGCGTTAACTCCTGATGAAGTGATCGTCCTGGAGAATATGCACTCACTGCCGCACCTACTGCGCCGGCCTGATTGTCGCCAACGCCTACCAGCAAAGTCAGGCCAGATATTCCAGCTGTTGTCGATCCTCGCGCTTCTGCACCTGACATTTATCCCCCTCGCGTTGCCCTGTGCGTTGACATTCTGATGACTCGTTGACATCTCAAATTCGCATCCATCCAGCCGTCCCTCAGCGCACCGTTCCCATGGGGTGAAGCTTCGTTTCCGGAGGAATATCCGTGGCAGCAACTACCGCCATCCGAGGCACCCACGGCTCAAGCCATCGCTTCACGTGATATCGAGCCGGACTCGGGACCAGAAGCACCGGAAGGGCCGTTGCAGGGGTGGAACCGATAAGTAATCTCACAGAATCAGCGAGACGACGTACCACTGGAGTCGAAGATCGTGCTGTCTGGGTCAGTTGCCGCTGTGCTGTGTCCTGCATCAACAAGCCCAGAATTTCGTCTTCCAAGGAAGGGTCAAGCTGGAGTATAGACAATTGCCCATCTCCATCCAACAGCGGCTGAATCAGCCTTCGCCCCAATGCATGCCGTGCCGCCTCTACCAGCGTTACCAGTCCTTTATTAACAGAAGCGGTCTCGACCAGCGCCTCCAGGATCGTTCCCATATCGCGAATCGAAACACGCTCCCGCAGCAGTTGCTCCAACACCTTTTGCACCTCACCGAGGGTCAGCAGCTTGGGCACCAGCTCCTCCATAAGTCGAGGATGCGTGTCGTTGAGGCTATCCAGCAACCGCTTCGTCTCAGCCCGCCCCAGCAACTCATGTCCGTGCTGACGAATCAGTTCTCCAAGATGCGTGGTAATAACAGTCACCGGATCCACCACCGAATAGCCTGCCGCTATCGCCTGATCTTCCAGTGCCGGAGCAATCCATAAAGCAGGCACTCCGAAGGCAGGCTCTTTCGTTTCTTTTCCCGGGAGCGGTCGTCTGGCGGTATCTGCAGAAACAGCCAGAAGCTGAGCTCCTTCCGTTTGCCATCGTCCAATTTCGATACCCCGCAGAGAGAACACGTACTCCCTGGGACGCAACCGGAGATTGTCGGAAATATGTACCGGCGGCACCAGAAAGCCCATCTCCTGCGAAAGATGTCTGCGCAGCGTTCGTACTCGGCCCAGCAGTTGCCCACCCTGTTTCTCATCCACCAGTGGAATCAGTTGGAAGCCTATCTCCAACGTCAGTTCCTCCAACTTGAGCAGCGCTGCCATTTCTCCCGTAACCACAGCCTCCCCAGGCTTCATCGCAGTTGCGCTTGAATCAGCCACATTGCGCTCTCCAGCCATCTCGCCTTCTGGCAGAGCAGGACTCCCAAGATTGCGCCCCGCCATAACAAGGGCTGCAGACACGAGAAGAAAAGCAAATTTCGGCAGTCCCGGAATCAGACATAATGCCGCACTGACTCCGGCTGCTATATACAGCGTCGCTGGTTTTTCGAACAGTTGAGAGCGTAACTCTCCGCCCAGGGTCACGGCAGAATTTGTTCTCGTCAAGGTAATGCCGCCAGCGACTGAGACCAATAAGGAGGGGATCATAGTGACCAACCCATCTCCCACTGTCAACACCGTATATGTTCGAACAGCTTCACCGATTTCAATTCCTTGCTGCAATGTTCCAATGAGCAGGCCCGCAATAATGTTGATTGCGGTAATGAGAATCGTAGCCAGCGAGTCTCGCTGATTGAAGCGCGCTGCACCATCCATCGCACCGTAAAATTCTGCTTCCCGGGCAATTGCCTGCCGTCGCCGTCGCGCCTCCTGCTCATTGATCAATCCGGCATTCATGTCCGCGTCGATTGCCATCTGCTTTCCTGGCAACGCATCGAGTGTGAAGCGCGCAGTTACTTCCGCCGTTCTAACCGCGCCATGCGAAACGACAAGAAACTGAATAGCAATCAGCGCGAGAAACAATACAAAGCCAACAACATAATTTCCGCCCACGACGAACTGCCCAAAGGCCTCGATCACCTTCCCTGCCGCGGCCGTTCCCTCCGAGCCGTGAAGTAGAATCCTCCGACTCGAAGCGATGTTCAGAGCCAGACGAAAGAGGGTCAGCAATAACAGCAGAGTAGGAAAGACACTCAGTTCCACTGCCCTGCGCACCTGCACTGCAGAAAGAAAAACAAGGATCGAAGCAGCCATCGAAATCGCCAGAAGCATATCGAGCACCATCGATGGCAATGGAACCAGCATCACGAAAATCACACTGATCGCTCCAACAGGCAGCAGAAATTCTCGCAACCGGCTCCATAGTCGGGCTATTCCATTCACCGGTGCATTCACCATTACAGCAGTGCTCATTGACCACCTCTTAAAGGCATATCTGTGTCACCTACCGAGCTCAACTTTCGTTCGCTGAAACGTTTTCCACGCGCTATGCCGAGTCCCGGAATCGTTGCTCCCGGAGAAGGCTCACCAGCTTTCGGCGGAGCAGGGGTTCTCGCACCTGTCCGCTCGCGCCTGACACGCATCTCCTGTTCCACACGCTGCCGATAGAGGAACGCAAGAATAGAAGCCACCGCCGCATACAGTTCCAAAGGGATAGCATCACCAGCTTCAACTGCTCGGTAAAGCGAGCGAGCAAGTGGTGGGTTTTCAAGAATGGGCACTCCGGCCCATCTTGCCTGGTCCTTGATCTCCTCGGCCAGCAGATTACGCCCCTTGGCTAATACCTTGGGAGCATCCATAGTTTCGAAGTTGAAATCCAACGCTACTGCGTAGTGTGTAGGGTTAGTAACAACGACTGCGGCGCGGCTTACATCTGTCTTCATTCGCCGCCGGCGCGCCTGTCTCTGCAGATTGCGAATTCGCCCACGAATTTGCGGATTCCCTTCCGAGTCCTTGTGCTCCTCGCGCATCTCCTGGCGACTCATCTTCAGGCGCTGCTCGCGGCTACGCCACTCCACGACATAATCAATCAAAGCCCACCCAAACAGGAGCCAAGCCGTCGCCAGCAACAGGGCATACACATCCCCGCCGAGCGAAACAAGTCGTACTGAAGAAAATGGAGGAATAGCCCATTGCCGCGCCACGCGATGAACAGAGAAAACCGCCAGCAGTGCCGCTGGAATCATCGACTTTCCCAGTCGTGCCATCGATCGCAGAGAAAATAAATTCTTCAGATTGCTCAGTGGATTGATGCGATCGAATTTGAGGCCCAGGACCTGCGGATGCACCTGCACTCCTCCGGTCTGCAGTACACCCGCCGCAAGTGCCGCTGTGGCTACTCCAGCCATTACAAGCCCCACCGGAGCCAACACGGCCATCGCCAATCCAAGCAACGAATGTAGCGTTGCATCAATGGAGTCTGGCTCCCAATGCGCCGCCATTCCAAAGCCAAGAAATCCTCCCAGTGCCGTAAACCATGCATTAAGAAACTTCGGCGCGGCTACGCCCAGCAACATCACCCCAATCAATGTTCCAGCTGCAGAACAAAGCTCACGACTATGAACCAGGTCGCCTTCACGCTTGGCCTTTTCGCGTCGTTGCGGAGTAGCCTGCTCAGTCCTCTCTCCTGCCATCGCTATCCCCCCGCGCCCTGCACGCCGTGCGAGATCAGCTTCTCCGCTACATCCAGCAAGCTGCTGAAGCGCGCCTCAATAAATCGCGGCCATAATGCAAGCGAGCCGATGAGCATGCCGAACCCGGTCAACGTTTTGAGGGGAACCGTGAGTGAGATCACCGGCAATTGCGGCGAAATTTTACCTAGTAACGCCACGGAAATCTCGACGAGCATAGTTGTCGCAAGTACGGGCGCCGCAAGCTCCAGCGCTGCAAAGAAAGATCCGGAAAGCATCGGCACCAGCACACTCGCAGTAGCCGGAACCGCACCGAGCGGAAAGCTTCCCAGTGGAACAGCATGCAGGCTACGAACAAGGGACCCCAGCATGACACGGTCAAGGCCCGCTGTTATCAGAACCAGCGTTCCCATCAACTGAAAGAGATCGCCCATCAACGGGGTTTGAATCTCCGACGCAGGATCAAGAAGGTTCACCAGTGAAAAACTGAACTGCAGACCCACGATCTGCCCTGCCAGCAAGAGCATTTCGCTTAAGAGACTCAGCGTCAGTCCATAAATAGCTCCGACGGCAACTTCACCTAAAATGCGTCCAAAGCTCAACTCCACACCCTTCGCACTCGCCACGGCAATCGCAGGCATGAGAAGCCAGCAAACTGCCAGAACGAAGACCACTTTGCTCCGCGCAGATATCGTCTTTCCAGCAAAGAATGGAGCCAACGCAATCATTGTGCTCACGCGCACCAGCACCAATATCATCGCCGTCCCCATCGAGTCCCACGCGCTTGAACTAATGCTTTCCGAAGCAATCACAGGCATCCCTCATCAACGCTCAATGGATATAACGACCCAGGTCGGTGTACAACAACACGGTGTAGGCTCCAAGCCGATGAAGAAACCACGGCATACCAACCGTCAGAATGGCCACCACTGCAAACAGTCGAGGAACCGCTGTCAAGGATTGCTCCTGCAATGAAGTGAGCGTCTGCACCAGGCTCAACAGAAAGCTCAAGAAAGCTGCCGCAAGCAAAATTGGAGCAGCCACAAACATGGCCTGCTTCAACAGCTCGCGTAGAATCTCCGTAACCTGATCCGGACTCATTCATCCCTCTTGTCGATGCGCTGATCAGAAACTTTTCAAAAGTGACCCTGCTACCAAATTCCATCCGTCAACCATGACGAACAGTAGAATTTTTAGAGGCGTCGATACCACAACCGGTGGCAGTTGAAACATGCCGATTGAGGTCGTAATAGCCGCTGTCACCATGTCGATAAGCAGGAAAGGCAAATACAATACCGCCCCGATCGCAAAGCCTGCCTTCAGTTCAGAAAGCATGTACGCCGGAGCGACAACACGCATCGGCAAGTCTTCTGGCTTGGCCGGTCTCGGCACCTGTCCCGCAGCAGTAAATAACGCGAGATCTTTTTCGCGTGAATAATGCAGCAGAAACATCTTGATCGGTATTGAGCCGCGATCAATGGCCTCCCACCCTGTTACCTGTCCAGCGCGATAGGGAGTCACAGCCTGCTGCTCTACCGACATCAGCACCGGCTGCATCAAAAACCATGTCATGATCAACCCCAATCCCAGCAACGTCTGGTTGGAAGGCGCAGTCTGGGTCCCCAGTGCCTGACGTAGAAAATGAAAGACCACCATGAGCCGCACCATCGGCGTAACTGCCATCACCAAAGCGGGCAACAACGTGATCATCGTAAGTACAAACAAGATCGTCCACGGCGTGGAATCTCCTGGATGCAGCTTGGCATTCAGATCAGGCAACGACAAGGCGGGCGCAGCGTTCCAAAGGAACGAGGTCATCAGCATGTGGACCTGCCTGAACGCTTCATGCCTGCAAATCTGCGACGTCGTGTTCTCAGCAATGGAAGTCGTCGTGAACCGAGAGAGAGAGTTGTCATCACATCGGACACTGCCTCCTGTGACTCAAACCGCGCTTCAGAAAGTGGAAAGAAAACAGGCGCTCCCTCGGACGATATCGACAGTAGCAATCGCATTCCATCTGCCTCGACCAGAAGCAGAGTTTGCTTAGGTCCCAACGGAAGCCGCTCGATCAATGCAAGACGAGATCGATGCGCGGCAGATCCAATCGACCGCTGCCATTGCATCCAGAAACGTGCAAGCCACCCAGCCAGTCCGCTGGAGAATACGTGCTGCGGCGTGATCGGTTTCTCATCCTGAACTTGCCTGCCGTAAAGCCGATCCTGAACGTCAGCTACCGCTTGTGTTCCATGCTGTGTCAGCTTCATCGCTCCCTCTCAATCGCCTCAGGCCAACCTGGTAATCCGTACTGCCAGCCGCGTATCTACTACCTCAAACTCGCTCCAGGCGAGTTGCACATCCCCTGAATTCAACGGGAGATCCTCTCCGTTTGCCCACTGCGTCCCAATCACCTCTCCAGGCGCCATCGTCAGCAGATTGCGTACGCGAAACTCCCGCACTGGAATTGCCACAGCCATGCCGACAGGCAGCCTGCTGCAGGCTGGAGAAAGAGAGAAATGGCTGTCCCCTTCAAGCAACTGTGTGTTCACTTCCAGCGTCGCAATGGAGTTATCCCCGCTCGAAACGGCTTTCAGACCAGAAGCTGCGGAAGCATCCGATGCATGCAGCGTTTGCGCCTCTGAATACGGAGCAGCAGAAAGACCCTGCGCAGTCACGTGCGGTGTCGAAGTTGTGCTTGCCATAGGTAGATTCCTGCCTGGACTAGAAGCAGAAAAATGGCCAAAGTTGGGACATTTTTATTGGGAAAATCTAATGTTTAATTAGCTCTTAAATAAAAGAGAATCTCCGAGTGAGACAGCATGTGGCTTGCGGCCTCACTCGGACGAGTGTTTAGTGAATCATGTTGATCGTTTCCTGCGTGACAGTATCGAAGGTTGTCACCGCTTTCGAGTTGGCCTCAAAAGCTCGCTGAGCTATGATCAGGTCGGAAAATTCTGCTGAAATGTTCACATTGGAATCTTCCAATACTCCATCCTGAATGCTCCCCAGTCCAGCCGCTCCCGAGACCCCAACCGAAGCCTCTCCGCTAGCCAATGTCGTTGCATAATTCCCGCTGCCCATGAGTTGCAACCCTTGCAAATTGGAAACATTAGCCAATGCCAGTTGTCCTACCGCGAGTGGCTGGCCATTTGAGAACGTAGCCGATACGGTTCCATCTGCACCAACGGTAAAACTCTGGTACTGCCCACTTGTGTAGCCATTTTGAGTAGTCGCAGAAACACCTGAAGCGGAATCGACCTGAGTGATGGTGGGTTTACCCGCCGTTCCTGAAATGTTCCAGGTCATGCTCATATCCGCGGCGCCATCGGACATTCCAGTAAAGTTGATGCCCGGAACATTTGCTGTAGGAGTTGTCAGGTTGCCATTAGCATCAAAAGCAAGCGTTCCAGTTGTATTTGCCGAGCCCGTTGATGAGCCCGCTGGCAGTGTTATTGCATAGGACCAGGTGTTCGTGCCAGTTTTGGTATAGGTCACATTCGCCATATAATTTGCTCCGAGCGAATCATATATTTTGACCTGTCCCGGAACCACCGCTCCGACCGCTGCAGAAGAGTCGAGATTGACTGTCATTCCAAAGGTCGACGTCGGCTGCGGAGGCTCTACCTGCCCGACCGGAATGCTGATCGGTGCCAGAGGCGCACTGGTATTCACAACCCCTCCGACCGCCGGAAAACCCATAACCGGCAGCCCGCTGGCAGTAATCAGGTTTCCATTCTGATCTGTGCCAAAATTTCCATCGCGCGTATAGATATTCGTACCCCCGTCGTTCAATACAAAAAAACCGTTCCCATCGAGATACACATCCGAAGAAACTCCCGTGGAATCGACGCCGCCCTGTGTAAAATCGGACTCGATCGAAGAGGTCTGCACACCTGCACCCAGTTGAATCTCATCTCCCGACCCTTCGGTTCCAATCTGCTGATAAAACAGGTCAGAGAAATTTACCGTCTGCGATTTAAATCCGGTCGTATTCATATTGGCCAGATTGTTCGCGATCGTGTTCATCGCTGTTGAATCCGTCTCCAGCCCGGTCAGCGGAATATAGAAACTTGCCATGAGTAGATCCTCCTCTGAGATTTCAGTAAAGGGCTCAGAAGTCAGTAGCGCTTCAGAGCTCAAATTCATTGCCCTGCGACGCAATCGACGCAGAATTATGGTGAAGTAACAACCGTGCCATCATCAATGCGTTGGAATATCCCGGATCCCATGTCCATGTCCGACACCTCGGGGACGGCCGTCCAACGAACGAGTTACCGTACGCGCGGAAGGCGCATCTCCCGGTACGCTGAGATTTCCATGTGTTCTCGCCTTTCCAGGACCACTCGAACCGGATGATGCCCTCGAAGTTCGAACCGCCGACTCCGCAGACGCAGCGTGCGGGCCCGCAACTCCCGTCTTCAAAGAAACACTGCGCGTCTCTGCAGGCGCTGCGGAGCCACCGGCATTGTCTATTCCCTTCCCGCTGACAGAACCTGTCGGAGCCGTCGCAGTGCCCAGGACATCCGTTAGGTTCTGGTTGATTGAGATCAACTGCTCCAGGCTGTTGATCTGCACTAGTTGATCAATATATTCATTGGGATCGGTCTGTGCCGTCGGATCCTGGTTCTGCATCTCCGTCACCAGCAGCGTCAGAAAATCATTTGCTGAGATGGTCGTATTCGATGTATCTGAAGAGCTGGAATCCGATGCGTCCATAGGCTGCGCCACCTTACCACTGGCGGAGGACGAAGCCGATCTGGCACTCGGACTCAGTCCCAACTGCGCAGTTCCGCCTTTTGTGCCCGACGCATGTGAGCTCGATTGCAACATTGATTGAAATTTGGCCGCCGTGCCGCCACCGGGCGTCGGCGCCTTTCCATTCGTCTGAAAAGGATTCGTCCCGGCCTGTGTATCCAACCCGCCCCAAATATTGCTCATATCGCTTTCCGCTCCTTTTACTGCGGTGAAATTGACTATCCAGTGCTATACAGCGCCCTTGCTCTATTCCATCGTGACGAGTCTTTACGCCAGAACCGAAATACTGCTTCCATACGGCAATTTCGTGAATGTCGTACTCGCACCCGTTAAAGAGACAGCGCTTGCAACCACCGCCGGACGCAGAGTCGTTACGTCCTCGGCATACCGCGTCAGTGCAGGCTCTTGATCTCCTCCACCGCTGCTCGAGTCACGTCTAGAATTGCTACCTGTTCCGTGGGCTGTTTCATATAGGCTGCTGTCTCGATTCGCAACGACAGTTATGCTATCAACAGGGGTTTTGCGCTCTTCAAGCCAACTAGCCAAAGATGAAAGCTGATGATTCAAGGCGTCTCCCGAAGCTGTCGACTGTGCTACCAGCGAAGCATGAATCCCGCCCCCGGCCACGTGCGCATGCAACTCCACATACCCCAGCGCAGAGTCTTGATAACCAACCTCTAGACCTCGCGCTGTACCTGGTTGCCGCGATGCAACGCCAGAGCCCAAGCCGATATCAGAAGATTCACCGCCCGCATCCAGGACATCGAATGGATTCGCTCCTGCCTCACCCGTGAGCAGATCACCCGCGCCATGACTTACGCTCTCGTGTGTCCCCAGGAAACCCGGTGCCCCGGATTGACTGGATGCAACAGATACTCCTCCCGACTCGACAGTGCCCAATGTCGTTGCCCCCTCAGAGTGACTTCCGTGAATGAGAGTGGGGCCGTCAAATCGATCCCGGGGTTGCGTGACTACCGGCCTGCTACCTTGTCTCACTGCAAAGTTCGCACCCATAGCATCGTCATTCACATTTCTGCTCTTGGCGCCTTCCACATAAGGCAACATTCCCGTCATGCTGTAACCTCGGGAAGATTCAACAGCAACATTGGAATCGAAATTCGATGGAACGTCTCTCTGATCCGGAGCTAAGGAGAGATTATCCGTTTTTCCCTGCGACCCCGTTTCGGAATTGAAGCGCCCAGAAAAATCCGAACCAACTAGCTCATGCATGTATTTTGAATTTGAACCATCAGGCAAAACTGATGATGATGATGAATCATCAGCAGCATCCACGACGTTTCCTAGCGGCGATCTGAGCTCCTCTGTCCCTGTACTATGGCTCTGACTAGCAGAGGGCTCAACTCTCTGCAATTCAGTGTGCGATGCCCTTAGACCGGATACTGCGCCTACGCCTTGCAGAGAGCGATCAAAGAGATCTGGAGATATCGGAGCAATGGGCATTTTCTCTACACCTGTTTCCACGCTCGAACTGCTTAAATCGGCTGTCTTTGTTGAACGAGAAAAAGATTCCGTCAGAGACGTATCGGTTTGTTCCCGCGATGCAATCAGAGAAGGCATACCTGCTTCTCCTGAAGAACGAACAGGCGTTGCAACCAATGAATACGCAGATATCGAGGCCATATCGCCTCCAGCCAAGGGTTGCGTATGTCTACGCGCCTTTCCAAACAATTCATCCCGACCACTACCCTCGATCTTTCGCGAGGAAAATTCAAAACCGTTAGTCGTGTGCGATGTACTGGTCCGCTGCTTGTCTGGCTCCAATTGCCGCAGTGCGGAGGCTGGGCGTGCCTCACTATCGGATCCTTTTCCCTCCTTCCCCAAAAGCGCATCGGAATGCGGCGCGCTCTGTTCATACTCCTGACTTCGTAGACTGTAAATTTCTCGGTCAGGCAAAGATCCAAGACTGGACAAAGATCCGGGCTCTGAGCCCAACTGCGAAGCCATCTCAGCAGACGAACGGCCTACGCTCCCTGAGATTTTGAACTCAGGAATCATATGTCCCGAGTCAATCGTGGAATCCGAGCTGGAGATATGCTCGTAAGCGCCAGAGGCGATAGTCAACGTCGCAGATTGGGATAGAGATCGAGTCCAGTCTTTATCGATCAGATCTGAGCCGGCAGTCGATGTCGATGTCGTCTCAGATGAAGCTTCAGCCATTTCTCCCGAGAACACCGCGCCCCATCGCGCATGCAAACTCGAATCTGTTGCACTGGAAGAAGCTCCGACCGCTGCGCCGGTGACTCGTCCCAGGCGGGGGCTAGCGCCCTCGGTCATCAACAACATCCTGGTATCGACATTGCCCGAAGAAGTCATACCCAAGGATGGAGCAAATTGGGGTCCAAAGAATTGCGGCCAGGGTTAGGCAACTTTCATGGGAAAGATCAAAGCAAAGAAGTCGAATCCCCCTTCGTTGCACTCTCGCTCTCTGTTGTGCTTTTGCTAATAGATCTCGCCCTGGTCACCGCATCTCTCCTTTGCATTTCCTTCTGGGCTCGACGACCATACCAATCATCCAGAATCTGTTGCGTTCGTCTTTCTATCGCGGTGTCCGCCAATGCCTGTTCATTCTCAATAAGAATGACAACCTGACGTCGCTCTGTTCTACGTGACAGAAATTCGGCCCGTTGCTGACCCACCTTGATCTCCGCAGCGGCTAGTTGTGGAGCTATCTGTTCCTTCAGACTCCCGCCCTGCTGTTGGTCAAAGTTACCGCCCACTCTTCCTGGACCATCTGCTGCCAATACAGCAGATAAAAAACTTCTTCGTCCACTTACCTGCAACTGCACCGCGGACTCCATTACCCTCTCCATCCGCATCCGCTCAGCCGCCGCTGCCTCCAGCATTAGGCGGCTCTGCTCTTCCTGCAGTTCACGCAATCGAAGTACCCGACGTAACACTTCAGGACGCGCCATCTATACCTCTTCCCTCATCCTCTTGATTTTGACGAACTTCATATCGTGTCCGCCAATTCCAACAGTTTTGCAATACAGTCCTCAAAGTGGACGTGCTCCTGCGATCTCTGAGCGAGAAAATCGCGTAGAAGCGGTCTGGCTTGCAATGCTCTATCCAGATCCTCATCTGAACCTGGTTTATATGCTCCGATGCGCACCAGATCCTCAGACCGCGCGTAAGCTGCCATCAAGCGTCGCACTAGAGCCGCCGCATCGCGATGATCCGAGCCCGCGACTGCAGACATCAGGCGGCTTATCGAATCCAATACGGCAACAGGGGGATACCACCCCTCGGCGGCCAGTGCTCTCGACAGTACGACATGCCCGTCAAGCAGCGAACGCACCGCATCGACAAGAGGATCCTGCTGATCGTCCCCCTCCATAAGTACCGTGTAAAAGGCCGTAATGGAACCCGTCTTGAAGTTGCCAGCGCGTTCTACGAGCTTGGCTAGTCGAGAGAACACCGACGGCGTATATCCCTTGGCCGTAGTCGGTTCTCCCGCAGCCAGACCAATCTCTCTCGCCGCCATGGCGAAACGGGTCAGCGAGTCCAGCACGAGCAATACATGCTTGCCCTGCGCGGCATAGTGCTCTGCGACGCTGGTCGCCGCAAGCGCTGCTCGTATTCGCATCAGAGGTGACTGGTCTGAAGTGGAGACCAGTACTACAGATCGTTTTAGCCCCTCATCGCCGAGCGCATCTTCGAGAAACTCCCCTACTTCGCGTCCTCGCTCCCCAACGAGCCCCACTACGGTAACATCCGCTTCCGTATTACGAGTCATCATTCCGATCAGAGTGCTTTTACCTACGCCAGAGCCTCCAAATATGCCTATCCTCTGGCCGCGCCCCACCGTCAGCAAAGCATCCAGCACCCGAATACCCGTTCCCAGTGGTGTCCGAATCGGTGTCCGCTCCAGTGGCAATCGAACCGGACCATCCAGCCGTAGTGCATCGGTCGATATCAGCTTCCTGCCTCCATCAATGGGTTCGCCCAACGCATTCAGTACTCTGCCCATAAGCGCTGGCCCAACCGCTATCTCGGGACTCGTTCCCAATGCCTCAACCGTATCCCCATAACGAATCCCCTCCGAAGAGTTGACCGGCATAGACAATACAGTAGAGCCCCGAAATCCAATCACTTCCGCCAAATGCGCGCAGCCCTGTTGATCGATAATCTCGCAGCACTCGCCCACGGAAGAGATTGGTCCTGTCGACTCAATCGTCTGTCCAATGGCCTCCAGCACTCGTCCCTTCCATCGCCACGGCTGGCCACGCCGTAGACTCTGAAAGTAGCGTTCAAGCATGGAAGCATCGGCTGTAGGCGAAGAATTCAAGGCCGACTTCCCATCGAATTATCCGGCAGCAGATCCTCATGCGGAACAGCATTACGACTCCCGCCGGGGTAGCCAAAAAATCCCCGCTCAATTTCCTTCAACTGAGACCAGAGACCCATGTCGGCCGATCCCAGATCCGTTTCCAACCTGCACTCGCCCAATCCCATCTGCTCTTCGCCAATAACCTCGGGGCGCAGCCGCAAACCTGGCATGAGCGCCAAGGATTCTTCCCACATTCCTCGATCCTGTACCGGCACTCTAAGTCGAACCGTAGTCGAGTCGGTAAGTTGACCTAAGGCAACCCGCACGGCTCCGGTCAGCAGAAGAGGGTCCGCCTGCGCCTCACGTCGCAATACCCGGGCAGCAATCGCCAGTGTCAAGCGCACCGATTCATGCTCCAATCGTTGCAAATATCGCAGCCGACTCTCGTCAAAGCTTTCCAGAAGCGCCGCAGCCTGGGCACATAATCGATTCTGCTCTCCCTCCAAATATTGAGCTGCTGCTTCGCGAGCTTGAGCTTGACCAATTTCTATTCCTTCGGCTCTGCCACGCTCCTCCGCTCTGCCAGTCTCTTCTGCGATCAAACGCTCTGTCTCTTGAGAGATTTCATTCTCGCCTAAATCGGAAGATCGATTGGACACAGAAGGCTCTTCCCCTGTTCTGTTGTCCTGCCAATAAGGCAAAGCCTCTATACCTCCCGAATCGTCGAGGATGATTTCAGGGAACTGAAGCCCTGGCAGCGAAGGGCCGTCCCTCCTTGGAGATTCGGGATAGACAAAGCTCTCAACGTGTTGTGCAACACCTTTTCTCTGTGGCATATCAGACTGCAACATCTGCCTCCTCTTCAGCCCCTGTGGCTGCTCCGGCTTGACTCATACTCAGGCCAGCATCTCGTCGCCGGTCTCCATCTTCAGAATCACCTTGCCCTCGGACTCCAGCCGCCGCGCGAGATTAAGAATCTCCTGTTGCGCCGCAGCTACTTCGCGAGACCGCACCGGTCCCAGCACTTCCATGTCTTCTTTCAGCATTTCAACGGCGCGCGAACTCATCGCCTTGAAGACCTGGGCACGCAACTCCTCATTCGCACCACGCAGTGCCAGTGCCAGTTGACGTTTATCGACACCCGACACAATCTCTCGAATCGTTGCCGGAGGTACTGTCACCAGGTCTTCGAAGGTGAACATCAGGTTGCGAATATTGAGCGCCAGCTCCGGCTGGCCGGTTTCAATCGACTCCAGAATCCTCTTCGCCTCTTCAGCATTCACCCGGTTTAGCAGATCGGCGACAGCCTTGAAGCCCGAGTAGCTTTTGCGCTTGGTATCTCCCACATTTTCCAGACGGCGGTGCAGAATCAACGCCACCTTCTGAGCCATCTCCGGGGAGAACTGCCTCATCTCCGCGAGTCTTTGAATCGATACGACCTTGTTCTCTTCCCGCAAGTTGTCTAAAACCAGAGAGGCCCGCCGAGGATCGAGATGCGCGAGGACCAAAGCAATCGTCTGCGGATGCTCGGAATCCAGGAGTTTGCCTAATTGCTGTGGATCGGTCTTCTGTAATTTGGCCAGGTTGCCCTGGCTTGCTTCCTGTGCACGACGCACCAGCATCAGCAAATCATCTGCACGCTGCTTGCCAAAGGTGTCCTGAAGTAAACGGGCGGCAAAATCCAGGCCGCCATGAACCATCACATGCTGCGTCTCCAGTAACTCCCAGAATTCCTGCATAACTTCGCCAGAAACCTCGGGGGAAACGCTGCGCAGATCCGCGAGTTCCTCAGTGATCCGCTGTACATCCACCTCAGGCAAGACGCGGAGAATCTCTTTGGCTACATCTTCTCCAACCGCGATCAACAGGATCGCTGCTTTGCGTATACCGCTCATCTGCGCAGTTAAACGCTTTTGTGGTGCTCCGTCCTGTCCTGGTTCCGTCAAACCAACCTCCGCTCATTTCATAGCTATACCAAATGCTTAGTCTGAATGAATCCAACTCTGCAACAGTCGCGAACTCTGCGTTGGATCGCGTTTCAAGGTATTCGTTACCTGATCGAAGACCTGCTGAACTCGCTGCCGCTCCGCATCCTGGACCGCAGACTCTGCAGGGGGCAGTGCGGCTTGAACTGAGTTTCCCGCCAGTTCACCCGCATTCTTTGCCATGAGAGCAGGATCTGTTCTGGACCGTCGCAATGCAGGCCTGATTCCCAACAGAATGAGCATCAGTATCCCCACTAGAACTGTTCCGTACTTGATCAATACCGGCGAATCTTCTGCCATCTCCAGGACCTGTCGAATAGGGGACGTAGCCGCTGCATTTCGATTTTCGTCAAAAGCCAGATCCTGAACCGAGACCAGATCGCCACGGTTCGAATCGAAGCCCACTGCTGCCTGAGCCAGCGAAGTTAATGTACGCAATTCTTCTGGCGTCCGTGGCTGCCAGCTTGCAGTTTTTCCCTTCTGTGCCAAGGTGGCGAGTCTGTCGTTGACGACGATTGCAGCCGTAAGCCGGCGAATATGCCCGGGCGCCTCCGTTGTATGTTTCACCTTGCGCGAAGTGCCATATGTTCCGCTTTCAGTCTTGGCATTCTGCGGCGGTGAAACCTGTTGCGGATACACCGGCAGCGTCTGCGAGTTTGGTGCGTTGCTGGCCGTTCCCGGAACTCCCGCCGCAATCGGCTGCGCTCCTGTCGTCTGTTCCGTTCGCTGCATCGAGAGAGTCACAGTCTGTGCGGGATCGTAAGTCTCATCGGTCTCTTCGATTGCCGTTGGATCGTAATCGACCGTTACCGACGCACGCACATTGCCTGGACCTGTTACCGGCTCCAGAGTCTCAACCAATTTAGCCTCAAGCGCCTGCTCCATCCCCAGTCTCATAGCCTCACTACTCTTGGGACCCAGGGGAAGATGTCCGCTCGCATCCACCAGCGAAACCTGGGCCGGTGACAATCCATCGACCGCCGAAGCCACCAGATTGCGAATGGCTTCATCCTCTCCATCTGCAAGCGAGCGATGCCGTAACGTGAGAACCACCGAAGCCTTAGCCGGTCTCTCCTGATCGCGGAACAGCGAATCATGCGGCATCACCAGATGCACTCGCGCCGACTGTATATCACTCAGCGTCGCCACTGTATGCTCCAGTTCACCCTCGAGCGCACGCTGATAATTTACCTGCTCGTCGAACTCTGAACCCACCCAGTTCGGCTTGTCGAAAAGCTCGAACCCAAGCCTTCCACTACGAGGACCACCTTTAGCCGCTGTTGCCAGCCGCGCCTTATCCAGTTGTCCAACAGGAACCAGCAGAGTTGTCCCGTTTGCAGCAAGATCAAACGGAATTTGAGCCTGGGTAAGAACCTGAGCCATTTGCCGGGAATCCTCGGGGTCAAGTCCCGCATAGAGAGTTCGCCAGTCGGTTCGAGTTGCGTACCATATCAATCCACTCACAGAGGCCAATACCAACCCTGCCGTCACCAGCATCCAACTGCGCTGCCGGCGAGGGAGAGTAGACCAATGGGCGACCCAATGCCCCGCCAGATGACCAGCCCCCTGCTCCCACCACCCCGTCATCCGCTCCAACGCCGGCATCCCTGCCTGGGACCCCAAGGGTTGGGCACCTGGTACGTCGCTGGGACGTCCAGTCGATTCCGCCGGAGCCGAGGCTGCCTTATTCAACTGTGTCCCTGTTGCCATGACTCTCTGAACTCCGTCCGGTTATCCATCGTTTTCGATCTCATCCTGTGCATATCCGCGCATGGCAAACCTCAGGTCAGAACTGCATGCCCATCACCTGCTGATATGCAGACAAGGCCTTATTGCGGACAGACAATACCAGCTCAAACCCCATCTCTGCTTTTTCCGTAGTGATCATGGCTTCATGAACATCTACGCCCGTTCCAGACATCAGTCCCTCAACGGAAGATCTGGCCTGACGTTCCAGCAGATCCACCTGTCCTACCGCTTCCGTCAATAGATCCCCAAACGGAACGGTCATCGATGCTGGTGCAGGTACAAAACCAGCGGAATCAATGCCTGTCATCACGGCCTGACCAACTCCGCCACCAACGGCCGATATAAATGGGTCGAGAGGCATAACGGGAGCCAGAGCACCACTGGAGATCGAAGCCATCTGCGTTACCGGAATCATGCGGCCACCTTCGGCTGTTCCATTCTTTGCTTACGAGCACTCTGAGATATGTTCACTTGGCAATCTCCAGAGCTGAGCTGATCATCGATTTCTCTGCCTGCACCGCCGAGCCATTCAGTCCGTACGCGCGCGTAGCACCCATGAGGTCGACCATCTCCGTAAGAGGATCAATATCCGGATAGGAAACATATCCCTGCGCGTCCGCGTCCGGATGGCTGGGATCGTATCTCTTCAAAGGAGGAGACGAATCTTTCACCACCCCCGCAATATGAACACCAGGCGCAACCTGACTCGAACCAGAGAGATTCAGACCGGATAAGTCGCCAGCAGTCTCTCCTGACAAGAGAGGCCCGGACGAGTTCGAGCTAATCAATCTGCCTGCGAGTTGCCCCGCGAAGCTCTTGTCTCCGCTTCCAGACGAAAAGATTACATGCTGCCTCTGATATGGAGTACCTGCCGCTGTTCGCGTAGTCTCAGCATTGGCCATGTTGGCTGCCACCACTTCTGCGCGCATCCGCTCGGCCTGCATCGCCGCACCTGAGTTATCAATCATTCCAAAGAGATTCATTCCACTCCTTCGCACCCGGTTCCAAGTCTTCAGCTATTCTCGGCCTTCAGCTATTTGGCATCCGCATGTATTGCATCCATCACTCGCGTGTATTCTCTCTTGAGCAAAGCCACACCAGTCTTGAACTTCAACTGTGCCTCGGCCAGGTTCAAGCTTTCCCTGTCCATTGAGACATTGTTGCCATCTGGCCTGACGACAAGACCATCCACATCGAAGATCCGAGGATTGATTGCAGAGCCCCCTATCTCATCAACACCTGTCATAGCTCTCCGCATTTCGCCTTCAAAATCCATCCCCACAGCACGATACCCAGGCGTATCGATATTCGCCATGTTCCTCGCAGTGATCTGAATCTGCCGCGTATCCAGATCCATATAACGCGCAATTTCATTACTTAATCGCGTTGCAATTTCCATCGCCTCACCATTTCCTGACCGCTACGCATCCGATAAAATCTGCTGCACTTACAGCTCTAGGAACAACTCATCTGTCCCTGAAAACGCTAAGAGCAATAAACGAATGGGCAGCTTCAATTCCCCTGCGAAAATCCAAAATCGATCTCCGCTGCAGTAATTACCGGATCATCTCCGGCCAGGATGGCTGCCCGCTCCAGCACATGCTCCAGTTCACGCACATTTCCCGGCCACACATGCACCGCTAATGTGGCCATTGCAGAAGAGTCCATCCGCTTCATGGGTGTCTTGCGGCCCATGCGTTCCAAAAAATGACCTACAAGCTGTGGCAGATCTTCCATGTGCGCAGCAAGCGGTGGAGTACGAATCAAAAAAACAGCGAGGCGATAATAAAGGTCCGCTCGAAACAGCCCTTTCTGAGCATCTTCCGAGAGTGGTTGATGGGTCGCTGCCACGATTCGCACATCGACTTTTACTGTTTCGTTATCCCCGATCCGTTGCAATTCCCCACTCTCAAAAAATCGCAGGAGTTTCGATTGCAGGCCTAGCGGCATTTCTCCTATCTCATCTAGAAAGAGAGTTCCGCCGTCTGCCGACTCTATTCTGCCGATTCTTCCTTGAACGGCCCCGGTAAATGCCCCGCGCGTATGCCCAAACAGCTCAGCCTCGAGCAATGCTTCCGGGATAGCGGCACAGTTTATAGCAACAAACGCCTTACGGCAGCGTGGAGATAGTCGATGCAAGGCCTCTGCAACCAGTTCCTTGCCTGTGCCGGTAGGCCCCTCAATCAATACCGGCGTGGTTCTACCTGCGACAAGACGAATACGCCGGCTGACTTCTAACATGACGGCACTATCCCCGACCAGGTCTGGAATTCGATCTATCGCAGTTGCCCGTTTGTACATGCCACGAATGCCTATATCCGGTGTTGTCACACGCAAGTTTTGTACGGCCGCATCTCCCGCATGCCTGTCACGATCTGATCTGTCACGATCTGGATCGATCAAGATCGAAGATTGGATCGTCGGAGAGGGCAAAAACGCATCGGGGACTTCAGTGCCTGGAAAAGTTGCCTCAGTTGCATCCGCCCCATCCATCACCGGAGCAGCCTTCCATGCCGCCGTGTCGCCTTCCTGGCTTCGGCGTAGCGCATACAACAGTTCCTGACGATATGGGCTCCGCGGGCTATCCGGAACAGTCGCTCCATCGGTCATGACCACATCGACGGTCGGATACTCACGGCGAAAATCTTTCAGGAATTCTCTTACCTCCAAATCAGGCAACCATGGATCGACCAGCAGTGCTTCCAGAGACGTCCCCTGTGCCGCAGACCAGGCCTCAGCACCACCGGGAGCTTCCAATACCTGCCATCGTAATCCTCCCAGCGCCTCGCTCAATTTTCCCCGGAAGCTGGAATCCGAGCTCGCGATCAGAACGATTCTCATCCGTGAACGTGAAGAGGAAGCGGCTGTGAACGGAACCGGCATCGTAGAGGCCACTGAAACGGGTGAAGGAAGCATAGTAATCTCCTGAACTCAATATTCTTGTGACCTATCCGCGTAATGGAAAGACAGACAGAGGAAAAATGGCAGCATCGGCGTTGATATCAGATTTCGTCCGATCTACGGGACCGTCCTGCGACGAAGCCAAAAGTGGCGAAATCAAGGGTGGAATTGGAAGATGTATTTCTGCCTCGGAAGGCACAACATACCCGTGTCCCCGCACGGTACGCAGCAGGTATCCGGGTGGTGGATCCTTCAGTTTGCGTCGCAGGTAATTTACATAGACATCCACAATATTGGTGGTTTGTGCCGGCTCCATATTCCATACCGCATCCAGCAGTTCAACGCGGGAGATGCATTGGCCGCGATGCAGCATCAGGTGTTCCAGCAACGCAAACTCCTTGTTGGTTAGAGAGATGAGTTCTCCAGCTCGATGAGCCGTATGATCAAGCCGATCGAGTTCCAGATTGCCTGCCCGTAGCATCAGCCTGGCTTCCCTCTTGCGGCGTAGCAATACCCTGCACCGAGCCCGTAGTTCATGCAGGCTGAACGGCTTTACCATGAGGTCATCCGCTCCGAGATCGAGGCAGCGAATTCGTGTCTCTATTTCATCGCGCCCAGTGAGTATCAGCACCGGCAACTGCGAATCCGATAAGCGGATCTCAGCCAGAACCTGCTCTCCGTCCTTTACCGGCAGGTTCAAGTCCAGTATGGTCAGATCCGGCAAATCCTGATGAAACGCTGCCACCGCTTCTGCGCCATCAAAGGCGCAGCGAACTCTGTGCCCCTCGGATTCCATCCCTCGCGTAAGAAACATCCCTAAAGCCCGATCGTCTTCAGCAATCAACAACCGCATAGAATTTCTCCGTCCTACAGCTTGCGGTAGGCAAGACTTCGCCGCTCGCGTCATCTCGCGTGGTCTCACGTCGCCCCGCGTCTGTTTGTTCCTATCCGATCTCCCGCGCATTGTCGGAGATGGGGTTAGAGTCTGTTCTGGTGTGCTTGCTTCACGATCCTCTCCGGGTTGGAAACTTTCAAGAGAAATGCAAAATCCACGGATGGGACAATTCCGGGATTGGGAGGCGCTCATCAAAATTCCCAAAAGTGTCCTAATTCCTCACACACAGTCCCTCGGAACTTTGTCTTCACCAAGGAGGCATAAGAGAATCTAGATTTGGCTGGAGAAAGAACAGCGAAAATAGTTCTCGCAAATTCGCTTTTCATTCGCTATAATGCGCGCATGGCAGTTACACGCAGGCAAAAAGAAGTTCTCGATTTTCTGGAGTCGTTTGTCACCCGCAACGGCTATTCGCCTTCCTTCGAAGAGATCGCCAGAGGTCTCGAACTCAAGTCGCTGGCGACGGTGCATAAGCACATTTCCAACCTCGAAAAAAAGGGGTTACTCGATCGTGTCCACAACCGCAGCCGCTCGATCGACGTCGTGCCGGCAGGCACGCGCACGCGGACCAGCGAGCGTTTGCCTCTCATGGGGCGTATCGCCGCCGGTCTGCCTGTAGAAGCAGCCGAAAATACAGAAAGCATCTCGCTACACGATGTTGTCGGAAACAAGGATGTCTTCGCGCTTGAAGTTCGTGGCGACTCCATGCGCGATGAACACATCATCAGCGGTGATTATGTCCTGGTAGAACGCACTCGTACTGCCCGCCAGGGAGAGATCGTGGTCGCCCTCGTGCGCGGCTCAGAGACCACGCTCAAGCGCTTCTATCTCGAGGGCAGCCAGGTGCGCCTGCAGCCCGCCAATCTGGAAATGGAACCCATCATGATCCCTGCAGGCCAGGTTGCCATCCAGGGCCGTGTTCTCGGGGTTTTGCGCCGATATCGGTAGAAGGGCCATCTGTTGATCAATATTAAAATCCAAGACAAAAAGGCGGCCGGGCATAACGCCCGGCCGCTTTTTAAAATGCTTAAGTAGTTTCTGGAAACTTACGCCAGAATCTGATTGACCTTCGCTTCGATTACGTCTTTCGGCACGTACCCAACGATCTGATCAGCTACCTTGCCGCCCTTGAAGAACAGCAGTGCCGGAATTCCGCGGATACCGTACCGCGACGGCGTGGCGCCATTCTGGTCCACGTTGACCTTTGTGACCTTTAATTTGCCAGCATAAGCTGTGGCCAGTTCATCGACGATCGGTGCAATTGCCTTACATGGCCCACACCAGACTGCCCAAAAGTCAACCAGCACAGGCTGCTCCGATTGCAGCACTTCCTGATCGAACGTCGCATCACTTACTTCCAGAACTCCAATTCCTGCCATCATTCTCCTCGCGGTACTGACATCTCAGTGTAACCGCACCTACCACTCAATGAGATGCAGGATTGTGTCGGAAGTCGCAAAGTACCCGTACTAGCAATAAGGCTGGATAAATTAAATCGATTAAGAAAGCAATTTGAGGGCAAAAAATTAAAGCGCCCGGATCCCATAAAGGAATCACGGACGCTAGAGCAGCCCTCCCCCAGAACTGCCCACACGACGAATCTAGGGTTTTCGTTATAGAAAAGCAAGAAATCTTAGGTAATACAAAAACCAGTCACTAACGGGGGATATGATTCGCACTCCAATTACCTGCATTTACGCTGCAAAATCTCAGAAAAACTCTACTGATTCAGTGTTACTCCGCGGTGCTCAAAGCTCGTAACAAGGATTTCCGCGTCCGCATCGTCCCCTAGGGTCTCTAAAACCGCCGAGGTGGCGTCTACAACTGCATCCGGACCTGAAACGATCAGCAATACCGATGGACCCGCTCCACTCAGCGCTACGCCAAGAATGCCATGACTACCGGCAAGTGGCAGCAGACTCGGCAGCAGAGGACAAATCTCCATCCGATACGGCTGATGAACCCTGTCCGCCATTGCCGGACGCAGCAACTCCCCGCGCCCATGCGCAAACGCCAGCCCCAGCAGCGACGCCGCCTGAATATTAGCAACAGCGTCAGCCCGCGAATACTCTGCCGGCAGGACAGCCCTGGCCTTGCTCGTTGCCAGCGGTGTCGTCGGAATCACCACAAGAGCCCGCCAGTCCTGTGGAGGCTCAACCCGCGCCGCGTGGACAGTTCTTCCCTCGCATGCCGCAATCACCAGCCCGCCGAGCCAGCACGCGGCCGCATTATCCGGATGCCCTTCCTGCACACAAGCCTCGGCCAAAATCTGCGCCGAAGTCCACCCCAATCCGCCAAAGTGGACGGCCAGGGCAATGGCGGCCAGTCGTCCGGCAGCCGATGACCCGCAACCCATTCCCAGCGGAATCTGGTTATGCATCGTTACTGCAAGCGCTGGTGCCACAATGCCTTCCCGCTCCAACAACTCACAGTACGTAGTCAGAATGAGATTTCCATCCGTCACCGAGCAGAGATCTGCATTCCGTCCAGTCGCGATAATAGAAAAACTCTCAGCAACCTCAGCCTCAATCTCCAGGTGGAAATCAAGCGCCACAGCAGCCGTATCAAAAGCCGCGCCAAGATTCGCAGAAGTAGCAGGCAAACGCAGTCGAAATCCAGAACCCACGGCTAGCTCCACTTGCTCTGAATTTCTTCCAGTGCCTTTAGCACTGCCGCAGGCGTAGCCTCAACCTCAACGGCATTCCGGCGCAGCGCGACAATCTCCGGCAGTACCGGAGCAGTCTCAGACTCGGTCAACAGCGTTCCACGATGAAAATCGATCGTGTAATCCGCATCCTTCAAGGTGTGTCCGGTCAGGATCATGACCACCGTATCGGAGGCAGCAACCTTCCCCTGCGCCACCAGCTTCTTCAGACCAGCCAGGGTCACTGCCGAGGCGGGCTCGCACCCAATGCCTTCGCGACCAAGTTCAGCCTTGGCGACTGCGATCTCCGCCTCGCTTACGTCCAGGCACCATCCGCCAGTCTCGTGGATAACCTTGGATGCCTTCCTCCACGAAGCTGGATTGCCGATGCGTATTGCGGTTGCTCTCGTGTTCGCCTCAACCGGCTCCAGAGATTGTCCATCGTTCGCCGCAAAGCTTCGCGCCAGCGGATTCGCTCCCTCAGCCTGGATCACCGAAATTTTAGGCAACCGCGAAATCAACCCTAGCGCCTTCATCTCGCGAAACCCTTTGCCCAGCGCGGAACCGTTCGCCAGGTTTCCGCCCGGAACCAGGATGTGCTCCGGCACAGCCCAGTCAAAGTACTCCACGATCTCAAGCGCTGGCGTCTTCTGCCCCTCTAAGCGATAAGGATTCACCGAATTCAGTAAGTAAATCGGCGCTTCCTGTACGATCTGCGACAGTACCTTCATGCAGCCGTCAAAGTCCGTCGCGAGTTGGCACGTCACAGCGCCATAATCCATCGACTGCGCTAACTTCCCCCACGCGATCTTCCCCTGCGGGATCAGCACCAGGCACTTCATTCCTGCCCGCGCCGCATACGCAGCCATCGCCGCCGACGTGTTCCCTGTCGATGCGCAGGCTACCCACTCATAGCCGCGCTCTTTGGCCACGCTTAGCGCGGAAGTCATCCCCGTATCCTTGAACGATCCGGTAGGATTCATGCCCTGATGTTTGGCATAAATCTGGTCCACACCCAACGCCTTCGCCGCGCGGGGCAAGTGATAGAGCGGAGTGTTCCCTTCCCGCAAAGTCACAGCATTGCCAAAGCTGTTCAAAATTGGCAAGAACTCACGAAACCGCCAGACTCCTGAATGATCCAGAAGTTCTCCAGATGCGCGCCGCTCTCGCCAGAGCCATTTCAAAGCCCCGGCATTGGGACGATCCGTGCCACCAACCATTCCCCAACCCGGATACTCCACCTCAAAAAGATCGCCGCAATCTTTACAACGAAAGATTGAACCAGCCTGATCCCCGCGAATGCGCGTGCCGCAACCGAAACAGCGTAACTGATGCAGATTGTCGTTCATACAAGTGTTAGCCTACCAGCACGAGCCCGAATTTTGGGCCGAGGCGACCATGACCAACGACATCGCGCGGAAAAATTCATCCCTTCGAAAATTCCTGGGAAACACGTTAAGAAATATTCAGGGGAAGGTCTTCGCTCTGCTTTCGGTCTGTGTTCTATTCGCTGGTTCAGCTTACGCTGAACAGACCACTTTGCATATCGCCGCAGCAGCCGATCTTCAGCCAGTTCTGCCCCCCATCCTCGCCCAGTTTGAACAGGCAACAGGGATTCACGCCGAAGCCACATACCAGGCTTCCGCAGCGCTCACCACGCAGATTCAGAATGGCGCTCCCTTCGACGTATTTCTCTCCGCGGACCTCGGCTATCCCAAGCGCCTTATCGATGCAGGATTGGCCGACACCGCCGGCATCGTGAACACCAATGGCTTCTCTGACTCCAGCACTCCAGCAATTTATGCCAAGGGTACTTTGGTCCTTTGGACCCGCAAAGATTCGGCATGGCCAATGCCGACGCTGGCAACATTAAACGATCCCAAGCTGAAACGCCTGGCTATCGCTAATCCCGACCGCGCACCCTACGGGAAAGCCGCCATTGCCGCACTGACCAGCCTCAAGCTTCTCGATACCCTGAAGCCCAGGCTGGTGACGGCCGAAAACATCAGCCAGACTGCCCAATTCGCCGAAACCGGCAACGCCGACGCAGGTCTCATCTCACTCACTTCGGCCAGCACACAACATCTGCAAACTATCGGAAACTACGTTCTCATCCCTAAAGATCTTTACCCGCCCATAGAACAAGGCGCAGTCCTCGTCACCAACTCAAAGCAACGTCAGAACGCGCACAAATTTCTCGAATATCTCCTGAGTACCCCCATCCAGCAACAACTCGCCAAATCCGGCCTGACGCCGGTGAAGTAGCCCGATGCATTCGCTGGAATCAATGGACTGGCAAGCGCTCGTTCTCACCCTGAAACTCGCCGCCATCACCACCGCGATCCTCATCTGCATCGCCATCCCGATAAGTGCCTGGATAGTTCTAAGCCGTTCCCGCCTGCGCGCAGTTGCAGAGGCTCTGACGGCTCTTCCGCTTGTCCTGCCACCCACAGTTCTCGGCTTCTATCTACTTGTCCTGTTGGGCCCGCGCACCGGCATTGGTCGCACCATCGCTTCGCTACTAGGCCATCCGCTTGCCTTCTCATTCGCAGGACTGGCTGTGGGCTCCGTGATTTACAGCTTTCCTTTTGCAGTCCAGCCCATCGTCGCTGGTTTCTCGGCAATAGATCCGTCCCTCATCGATGCCGCCAAACTTATCGGCGCAAGTCCCATCCGCCTGGTCCGCACCCTGCTCATTCCCTTAGCCAGCCGATCATTGCTTACCGCATCCGTTCTCAGTTTTCTCCACACTCTCGGCGAATTTGGTGTAGTTCTCATGCTCGGCGGAGATATTCCAGGAGCCACCCGTACTCTTTCTATCGTGCTCTTCAATCAGGTCGAAAACTTCGACTACGCCGCAGCCAACCGCACCGCTGCGATACTGCTCATCCTGTGTACTGTCGCGCTGATCGCCATCTACGCTCGTCCCAGGAGCCGGAGTAACCGCAATGCTTGAGCTGAATCTCCAGGCCCATCGCGGCAGCTTCCATCTGAAAATCGAGTGCGTGTTAGCGTCTCCCTGGACCGTAATCTACGGCCCATCCGGCGCAGGCAAGAGCACCCTGCTACGCATGATTGCCGGCCTCGAAAAGCCGGATTCGGGCAACATCCTGTTCGATGACCGGCCTTTGACGGATACAGCCAAACACTTCCACAAGCAACCGGGTCAGCGAGGAATTGGTCTCGCGGCTCAACAACCTGCACTCTTCCCTCATTTAAGTGTTAAAGCCAACGTGATGTACGGCATTAAGAATTTAGACTCAACCACATGTAAAGCAAGGCTCAATACAATGCTTGACCTGGTTGGCGCAGCCCACCTTGTCGATCGCTGGCCACGCACACTCTCGGGTGGCGAAGCTCAGCGGGTTTCGCTTGCCCGGACACTGGCCCCCATACCTCGCCTGCTCCTGCTCGACGAACCACTCTCGGCACTCGACGCTGAGGCCCGCGATCAGGTTCTCGCCCAACTCCAAGGCTGGCTCGCCCAACAAAACATTCAGACTATCCTCGTCACCCATGATGCAGCGGATGCGCTGGCCACATCGGCTGAAGTCGCCATGATCCACGAAGGCCATCTCACCGCTCTCGGTCCCGCCAGCCAGGTTCTGGCCGCTGAACGGCAACGCATTCTGAACCGCCTCAATCGTGCTTCAAACTAACTTTTCCCTTTTCCAACCCACATCAATCCTGTAGCCTTGCCCGTGAAGCGAAACCCTATCTTTTCTGCCAAGGCAAACCCGATCATGTCCGATACAAACACACTCTCTCGGCGCGCCTTTCTCGCAGCCAGCAGCGCATTCGCTTCCAGCATCGCCCTCGGTCAATCTCCCTCAAACTCGCCGCTTACCGCCAGCGAAGTCATCTCCCGAATCAAGGCACATATCGGCGTTCCATGGATGGAGAAGACTGTAGATAATCTGCTCACGGGCACGCCTGAAACCCAGGTTCACGGCATTGCAACCACCATGATGGCCACCTTAGATGTGGTTCAGCGATGCGTAGCGCAGGGTAGCAACATGGTCATAACCCACGAAACACCCTTTTATCTGCATCAGGATCAGACCGCCGACATCGCCGACGACCCCACGCTTCGCTTCAAGCTGGATTTCTGCAAAAAGAACGAAGTCGCCATCTTCCACTTCCACGATCACTGGCACGCACGCCACCCCGACGGTATAGCCCAGGGAATGGTCGAGCAACTTGGCTGGCAAAAGTTCGTAAGCGACCCTGCTGACCCGAAAAAGCTCACATTTCCGGCTACACCTCTTGCAGCCTTCGCGCGCCAGATGCAGACTCGCCTCAACGCCACGACTCTCCGTGTCATCGGCGATCCGCAGCTACCTATCCGTCACGTGCAGACCAGTTGGGGATACATCAGCCGCGAATCCGGAATCAAGATAATCGAGCAGCCTGAAACCGATCTGCTCATCTGTGGCGAAACTCGGGAATGGGAACTCGTCGAATACGTGCAGGACAGCATTACGGCGGGAAATAAGAAAGCTCTTATCGTCGTAGGCCACGTTCTCTCGGAACAGGGCGGCATGATCTTATGCGCAGATTGGCTCCGAGACTTTATTAAAGAGGTCCCAATCCAGTTCGTCCCATCACCAGAACCATTTTGGAACCCAGCCAATCCACCCAAAAACTAATTGAAGTTAGAGTATTTTCACTTTCAATGGGTATAAACCTCCAAGATGCCGAATCCTCAACGCTGTTATACGCAAAGGGCAGAGGCAAATTCTCACTAAAAACCAACCATCACCGGCTCCATCGCCAGAGCAATCCCAAACCTCTCGGAAACTCCTGCCACAATGACATCCCGCAGAACTAACAGATCCGCAGCCGTTGCCCCACCTAGATTCACCAACGCCAGTGTGTGCCGCGAAGAAATCCCGGCTCTCCCCAGCCGAAATCCTTTTGGAAATCCAGCCTGCTCGATCAGCCACGCCGCGGGTAATTTCACAAGCCCCTCGCCTGCCGGATAAGAGGGCGGCACAGATCCGAGCTGAGCAGATCCAAGCCGAGCCGACAGATGAGCAAACTCCACAGCAGAGACCACAGGATTCTTGAAGAAACTTCCTGCACTCCGACAATCCGGATCTCCTTCAACCAGCAGCATCCCCTTCGACTGCCTGATATGGTGTACAGCGTTCGCAACCTCCAGTAACCCCGGATTACTGCCCGCCGTAAATACCTTTTGCAAATCCGCATAGCGTAGATTTACCTCACCACCCGGCCGAAGCCGATAATCCACCCGCGTCACCAGAAACTGCCCGCGTGCAGTCGAATTGAAGACGCTGCTGCGATACGCAAATCCACACTCCGCCGCTGTCATCTCACGAAACTCAAGCGTCTCCAAATCCATCACTCGGACACCTAGGATCGTCTCAGCAACTTCCTGCCCATAGGCCCCAACATTCTGCACCGGAGTTCCGCCAACTGTCCCAGGAATCCCCGCCAGACACTCAATTCCCGCACAGTTTTGCATCACTGCCAGCGAGACAAACTCATCCCAATCTTCGCCAGCGGCCACTCGAAAGAGCATTCCCGAATCGCTAGGAAATGTCCCAATCCCCTTCAACACAACCCGCAATACCAGCCCCGAAAACCCGGCATCCGAAATCAGCAGATTACTCCCTCCCCCCAACACGAACAGCGGCACCGCACGGTCCCGCGCCCAACGCACGGCATCCACAACATCTGCCTCACTGGCCGCCTCAACAAACCAACGCGCCGGACCACCGATCCCAAATGTAGTAAACGGTGCCAGCAACACTTGCTCTTGAATCTCCATTTCCGCAGCCTACAACACCAGCCCTCAACTTGGCCTAAAACCGGTGCGCTGTTAACAAGACCCGTGCTACCATGCCCGCTATGAGCTTGATGAACCGAAGAAATTTTCTTTCGCTAAGTGCCGTTGCAGCTGGCGCCGCCATTCTCCCGAACGCCACAAAAGATGCGCTGGCAGCTGATCAAACATCCACGGGTAATCCCGGCAGCTTTGACTTCATCTTTCTCACCGATACGCATCTCCAGCCGGAGTTGGATGCTGCCGCAGGCTGTGCCATGGCCTTCAAGAAAGTCCAATCCATTCCTGCAGACTTCGTCATTCAAGGCGGAGATCATGTTTTCGACTCGCTCGCCGTCGATCGCGCCCGCGTCGATCTGGTTACAAATCTCTATGCCGAAACCGAAAAGTCCATCCGTAAGCCAATTCATCACACCATCGGCAATCACGACCTCTTCGGCCTGTTTTCCAAGAAGGTCAACCCCGACAGCCCGGGCTATGGCAAAAAACTCTTCACCGAACTCCACGGCCCCACCTACTACTCCTTTGATCACAAGGGCTATCACTTCGTCGTGCTGGACAGCATCCAGCCCACCGACGACCGATCCTGGGAAGCGCGCATCGACGACCCGCAACTTGACTGGCTCGCGAGTAACCTCTCCAAGCTCGCTCCCGGCACGCCCGTAATCGCCTCCTGCCATGTCCCCCTGATATCTGCCGCAGGCGAGTACGCGGCTCCTGCTGCCAAATCAGGCTCTGGAGTAGCCGTCACCTCAGCAATTGTTCATCAGCAACTAACGGTAGCCAACGCCTACGATGTAATCCCTCTGCTCGAAAAGCACAACACCCTCGCCGTCTTCCAGGGACACACACATATCAACGAAGATATTTTGTTTCGTGGCGTACACTACGTCACCAGCGGAGCCGTTTCCGGCAACTGGTGGCACGGCACTCGATGGGGAATTCCGGAGGGCTTTACCGTCGTTAGCCTCCGCAATGAAAAAATCAGTTGGCGCTACGAAACCTACGGCTTCAAAACCATCGCCCCGGAGAACACTTAGATTGAGTCAACAGGCAACACCCGCCGATTCCGATGGTTCCGATAGGCCTTCGGAACGTCATCCCATACTCATTTGTATGTCGGCCATATATTTGCAAAGCCAAACGCTTGCAGGGCCAAAAGCAGCAGAGAGAGTATTCACCGGAGTAAAATAATATTCGTATGGCTGCTCTTTTTGTATTTGGGAGAACATCCAAAACATAGAGTTGCTGAATTGGTCGATGCTTTCATCAATTTTACGCAATTTACGCATTGTTTTGGATTTACCTGTGGCAGTGATAAGCTCTTCAAAAATCAAGACTTATTGCTAATAATTTTGAAATCAACAGCAAATCAATGAGAGGCATCCATGTACCCAGAAATTATGGTCATCCCCATGCGCGAAGAACTTTCCCGCGCCGGAATTCAGGAAGCACGTACTGCCGAAGAAGTTGACGCGGCGCTTGCCAAGCCAGGCACAACGATGCTGGTCGTCAACTCCATCTGCGGCTGCGCTGCCGGAAAGATGCGCCCCGGCGTCCGGCTTGCACTACAGCATCCGACGCTCCCTGACCAGAGCGTTACCGTATTCGCTGGCCAGGATCGCGAAGCCACCGACCGTGCTCGTTCCTATTTTGAAGGACAACCACCAACATCGCCAGCCATCGCCATCCTCCGCGACGGCAAGCTTGTCTACCTCATGCAGCGCTACATCATCGAGTCCAGCACAGCTCCCCAGATCGCTGGTGAACTCGTCCGTGCCTTTGACGAGCTCTGCGCCAAAGCAACGGCATAAGCCAGGCAACTGCACAAGTTAGCTCCATGCAGAAAATCACATCTGCAAACAGGAAAGCCTCCCAATCGGGAGGCTTTCCTGTTTGCTCCTAACCGAATCAGTCGCCATCCGAGGCTAATGGCAGCGCCTGCACCTTGCTGTGCTTGATAGAGTAGCCAAAATAGATAATCAGCCCAAACAGAAGCCAGACTATCATCACCACCCACGTAATAATCTCCAACTTGGTCATCAGGTACAACGCAGAAATGATGCCGAGAATTGGAACGGCTGGCACAAATGGTGTCTTAAAGGGACGCTTCATATTTGGATGCCTGACTCGAAGGATCCAAACGCCGGCACAAACGATTGTGAAGGCCAGAAGCGTGCCTATATTCACCAGCTCTGCAAGCCTGTCGATCGGCAAAAATGCCGGCATGAACGATACGACGACTCCGACAAGGATCGTCGAGATATAAGGCGTGCGGAACTTCGGATGAATCGCTGCAGCCCACTTCGGCAGCAGCCCGTCCTTGGCCATTGAAAAGAAAACTCGGGATTGGCCCAGGAGCATCACCAGCATCACCGTGCCCAGGCCGAAGACGGCGCCGATTTTTACAATCAGCGAACCCCAGCTAACTCCGGTCACGTCAATGCCCAGCGCCACGGGAGCCGCCACATTGAGCGCTTTGTAGTTCACCAAGCCAGTCAACACGGTGGCCACCATGATGTAGAGGATGGTGCAAACAACCAGTGAGCCCAGAATGCCGATGGGCATATCCCGTTGCGGATTCTTTGCTTCCTGCGCTGCTGTCGAAACAGCGTCGAAGCCAATGTACGCAAAGAAGATCGAAGCCGCTCCTGTTGCAATACCGTTCAACCCAAACTGCCCATGTCCATCCGATGGCGGAATGAAGGGATGCCAGTTCAACCTGGCAAGTTCCGGATGTTTGATCAGGAAGCCAATGCCCAACACCAGGAAGATACCCACGATCGCCAGCTTCACAATCACGATTGCTGAATTCAGATTTGCCGATTCCTTGATGCCGATCACCAGAATCGTCGTGATCACCAGCACCACCAGCATGGCCACCAGGTTGAAAAGACCGGTTACGTGCGGCAGCCCCGCATCACTTATTCCTGGAGGAAGCGACATCCTATCCATCCAGGCCCCTTTATATTGCACCAGCACATTGCCCGTTGTGGTCGTCAGCGCGGGCGGTATAGAGATGTGCATCTGCTGTAGCAGGCTTACGAAATAACCAGACCACCCCGAAGCGACCGTAGCCGCGCCAAATGCGTACTCCAATACCAGGTCCCAGCCAATGATCCACGCAACCATCTCGCCGAGCGTTGCATAACCATAGGTATAGGCTGAACCGGCAATCGGAATGATCGATGCAAACTCCGCATAGCAGAGCCCCGCAAAGGCGCAAGTGATGCCGGCCAGAATAAAGCTCAGCGATACAGCCGGTCCGGCGTGCTTCGCTGCAGCCTGTCCGGTCAGCACAAAAATTCCAGCACCGATGATCGCACCGATTCCCAGCGTGATGAGATTCAATGCCCCCAGCGATCGTTTGAGCGTGTGCTCGCCTTCTTCACCCGCCTCTTGCGACAACATGGACATCGGTTTAATTCGCAGTAGCCTTGACATGTATGAGGGCACTCCTCCTCAGTTGTTGATTTCAGATTGAATTAGACCGTCCGACGATACATTCTTCGAACGCTGCGACCAGAAAATATAAACGGGAATCCCCAGTAAGACAATAATCAAACCCGGCCAAGTGTACTGAGGCTTATATCGCAATAATACGATACAGATCCAACCCGCCATCGCGATGTAAACAGCAGGAAGCACCGGGTAACCGAGAGCCTTGTAAGGCCGTACAACATCCGGCCGCTTCACACGAAGTACAAACAAGCCAAGCAGCGTCAAAATGTAGAAAAGTAGCACTGCAAAAATAATGTAGTCCAACAACTGCCCATAAGAACCGGATATACACAGCACTGCCGTCCACACAGCCTGCACAATCAGACCTGCAACCGGTGTCTTGTACTTCGGATGCAGCTTACCAACAGATTTAAAGAATAGCCCGTCGCGACTCATCGCGTAATACACACGCGCGCCCGCCATTGTCATTCCATTTGCGCAACCAAAGGTAGAAATAAGGATCGCTGCAGCCATAAGCGAGGCCCCAATGCCACCGAAGATCTGCTCCAGCGTTGCAGTTCCAACCCTATCCTCAGCGGCATATTGCACGCCTCGCGCCAGCACCGTCGCACCATGAGGATCGCCATGCAGTGGCAGCACCAGCATGTACGCCACAGAGACCAGAAAATAGACCGTCAGTACGAACCCTGTTCCCAGGATCAACGACAGAGGAATATTTCGCTTTGGATTCCGTACCTCACCCGCAGTAAAGGTGATGTTGTTCCAGGCATCCGCGGAGAAGAGCGACCCCACCTGAACCACCGCCAAAACGATCGCCATGTTCACCAGAATGCTTGGGCCGCCGATACCAACCTGTACCGGGTGCAGCGAACCCCAACTTGCGTTTCGCCAAAGCGCGCTTAGCCCCGGCCCAAAGTTTGCAGCCCACGCTACTGGATTGCGGCCAACGGTAAAACCCAGCACAACCAGCGCCGCCAGAGAAAGCCCCTTCGCCGAGGTGAACACGTTCTGGATCATCGCCCCAATCTTCATCCCAAAGATGTTCAGGAACGCCAGCAGAAAGACAACGACAATGCCCACCAGATTAGCGGTACTCACGCCAATCTCCATGTTGCCGAGTATCATCGGTCCTACTCGAACCGCAGGTACATGCGCAATATGCCAGAGCCAGTGCGTACTCGATATGCTCGGGAAAAATACGCCGAGAAACTTGCCAAACCCCACCGCAACGGCCGCAATCGTCCCCGTTTGAATTACAAGGAACAATGTCCATCCATAGAGAAATCCGCACAGCGGCCCCAGAGATTCGCGGAGGTAGACATACTGGCCGCCGGCCTTGGGCATCATCGCGGCCAGTTCGCCATAGCTCAGCGCGCAGATCATGGTCATGATGCCGGTTACGACCCAGGCTGCCAGCAGCAGTGCAGGAGAATCAGTCGTCCGCGCGATATCTGCGTCCACGATAAAAACGCCGGACCCGATCATGGACCCGACAACAATTGTGGTTGAACTAAAAAGTCCTAAAGACTGCACCAGTTGTGGACTGGAGACAGCGGCGGCCTCACGAGATTGAGATGCAGTTGGGGTCGTCACTTGGATTGGTTTTACCCGAATTGAAACAAAAAGTCTTCTGCTTTCTTTGAAGGGGCCATATCCCTAAAAAGATAAGCAATTCAAGCTACTTGAAATTCCGGTTATTATTTAAACCAATGTCGTCCGTACAAGGCAACATCTAATTCTAAACAATAGATTTATCTCAGAATCGCCATCCACCGCAAAAACTCCTTTGCGGGGTCATCATTCCGAAACAAAGCAGCCGCTACAGCGACAGCATCCGCTCCCGCCTCCAGAATTGCAGGGGCGGTGTCCAGCGTAATTCCCGCCGCAGCCACCAGAACGGGTTCCGACCCGGAAAACTCACGAAATCGCCGCACTCCCTCGATTCCGATCGTCGGCGCCGAAGTCTGCTTTGTCGTAGTGGTAAATACCGGCCCGAACGATACATAGTTCGCTCCCTCAGCCACCGCCGCCCTCGCCCCGGACTCACCGCTTGCCGACGTGCCCGCCGACGTCCCTACGATACGCTGCGGACCAAGCAGAAGCCGTGCATCGGCTATGGGAATGTCCCCTGCATCCACATGAGTTCCATCGAAACCTGCCGCCAGTGTTATATCCACGCGATCGTCCAGGATCAGCTTCGTCTCAGGCATTGCTGCCCGTAACACCCGCGCATCTGCGAGTACTTCTGCGTCTGTCCCGTTCTTGTTGCGATACTCCAGCAAGCGGACCTCGGCACCAGCGAGCGAGCGACCTAACCTATCCAGAAATACGGCTCTATCTACGAAAGGAATTATAGAAGAATCAAGAATGGGATAAACCTTAGGCAACCAATCACGCATGCCTCAAGATTACATCGCTCGGCCCGGGAGATGTTTCAGTCGCAAAGAAAATCGGCCCCTCATGGAGGAACCGACTCAAGAACAAGATCAAGAAGCAAAGATCAGGAAACAAAAATGGGGAAACAGGGCATACTAGCTGCTCGGAGCAACCCGATTCGCCAGGAACCGCTCCATAAACTTCGTATCAAACTTCCCTGCCCTGAAATCCGGATCCTGGAAAATCTCTCGATGCAGTGGAATCGAAGTATCAATTCCCTCCACCACAAACATTCCCAGCGCTCGTTCCATCTTCTGCATTGCCTCTTCGCGATCCTTGCCATGCACAATCAGCTTGGCAATCAGCGAGTCGTAGTATGGAGGCACAACGCCCTCAGCATACTGCGCTGTATCCACGCGAACACCATTTCCGCCCGGCAGATTGAAGACTGTAATCTTCCCCGCGGATGGCGTGAACTTGATCGGATGCTCCGCATTGATACGGCACTCAATCGCATGGCCGCGCATTTCGATCTTCGCAGGCAAGATCTCATCCAACCGCTCACCTGCGGCAATCCGTAACTGAGCCTTCACCAGATCAACGCCCGTGATCGCTTCCGTCACCGGATGTTCCACCTGGATACGCGTATTCATCTCGATGAAGTAGATCGAGCCATCCTCGTCCATCAGAAACTCGATCGTACCTGCGTTCTGATAGCCGATATCTTTCAAGCAACGCTTCAAGGTCGCCGTCAGCTCCGCGCGAATCTTCGGAGTTATCTGTAAACTCGGCGCTTCTTCAATCAGCTTCTGATGCCGCCGTTGAATCGAGCACTCGCGCTCAAATAACACTTCGACATTGCCATGCTCATCCGCCAATATCTGGAACTCGATATGCCGCGGCGTCTCGATGAACTTCTCCATGTACATCTCGCCGTTGCCAAATGCATTGGCAGCCTCGCTTGACGCAGCATGATAAAGATTGGGCAACTCCTCAGCCGAACGAACGATACGCATACCGCGTCCACCGCCGCCTGCCTTGGCCTTTAGAATAACGGGATAACCTACCTTCGCCGCCCATGCAAGAGCATCATCCGCATCGGCAACAACACCGTCTGAACCCGGCAAAATCGGCACCCTGGCGGCCTTCATCGCCTGACGTGCTTTTTCCTTCTCGCCCATCAATCGCGTAACTTCCGGCGGAGGTCCGATGAACTTGATATTTGAAGCTCGGCAAACTTCGGCAAAGTTTGCATTTTCGCTCAGCAGACCGTACCCAGGATGAATTGCATCCACATTGGCAATTTCGGCCGCAGAGATCACCGCAGGCACATTGAGATAGCTGTCGCCAGGCCTGGGCGGGCCAATGCAGATAGCTTCATCGGCAAAACGTACGTGCAACGAATTACGATCTGCCTCGCTGTAAACAGCAACGGTACGAATGCCCATCTCTTTGCAGGCACTGATCACGCGCAGCGCAATTTCGCCACGATTAGCAATTAGAACTTTACGAAGCATGGGCAACTTACGATATCCGAATAGCAAAAAGTGGTTGGCCGTACTCAACCGGCTGGCCGTTATTAACAAGACGCTTCACTATCTCACCTGTCGCGTCGCATTCAATCTCGTTCATCAGTTTCATCGCTTCTACAATGCAGATCACCTGGCCCTTTTCGACCCTGTCTCCATTGGAAACAAACGCCGACGAACCTGGCGACGGCGACTCGTAAAAAGTCCCAACGATGGGAGACTTCAAGATGTGCAGATTCTCTTCTTCAGCAGCAGGAGTCGCGGGCGAAGCAGCCGCATGGACATGCCCCACAGAGTCAACCGGCGCAGCGTAACTCACGCCTGCAGGAGCAGCCTGCGAGCCCAGCAAGCGCGCCAACGTCGCCATATCCACACCCTGCGCCGGCACAACAGGAGCTACAACCGCCGAAGCGAATTTCAATCTCACCTTGAAATCGCCACGATCCAGGTCAAACTCGGCGATCTCGTTTTCCTTCAGAAAAGCGATGAGCTCTTTCAGCTCTTCAATTTCGTCTTGTTTCATACTTGGCTCTTGCTCTCCAGATCTTTACTGCTTCAGCAAAAATTGCGCCTGACTTAAACGGCTATCATTTAGCCGGACTGCCCTCAGTGAGAATAAAACGGTAGTCCCCACCCTGAAAACGAGATTCACACGCGGCCTGATAAACCGGGCTGTGATACCAGGTCTTCGCCTCTTCGTAGCTGGCGAACTCAAGGATGATGATATCTTCTGTCGCAGCCCCCTCCAGAACCTCGTGCCGCCCGTGAATGGCGCGCACCGTAACTGGAAACTCCTCAAACGTTGGAGCGGAGAGCTTCTTGTATTCTTCCAGCTTAGCTGTGTCCCGCGTCTTTTCGCGCGTGATTACGATATAAGCAGACATTCCGTTCTCCTTGAAATTCCCTACAGTTCGATCAGCGCCTTTGGAGACGGTGTCAGCACCTGCCCGCCCGTCCTCGTCACCGCTACCATATCCTCAATACGAACGCCAAACTCACCTGCAAAATACGCACCAGGCTCAATCGTAATTACCATGCCCGATGCCAGCTTTGTCTTCTGCCCCGCACCAATCCTCGGGGCCTCATGAATCTCAATTCCCACACCATGCCCGGTCGAGTGGCTGAATGCTTCCGCCATCCCTGCACCACGCAAAATACTTCGCGCCGCCTCATCCACCGCGCCGCATTCCGCGCCCGCAATCACTGCCGCGACACCCGCCTCCTGCGCAGCCAGCACCGCCCCGTAAACCTCTCGTTCGCGGGCACTTGGCTTGCCTAGACAGACCGTACGGGTCATATCTGAGCAGTAACCTTTGAGGATAACACCGAAGTCGAGTGTAAGAAACCCACGCCGAGGCAGTCGCGCCGAGGTTGCCCGGCCATGCGGCAATGCCGAACGCGCCCCCGAGGCCACGATACTCTCGAACGACATTGCCTCCGCACCACGCACCCGTGCCTGGTACTCCAACTCGGCTGCCACAGTAGCCTCAGTCAGCCCCGGTTGAATGAACCCAAGCATGTGGTCAAACAGACTACAACCAAGCGCCGCAGCTTCAGCCATAATCGCCAGTTCATCTTCATCCTTGAGCCAGCGCAGAGCCTCCACCAGAGGACTCTCCAGTGGCACCAGCAGCTTCCGCCTGAGCTTTCCAGGCAGCGCAGCTTTCAGCCGCTCCAATTCCGCCACCGAAGTATGATTTGAATCGAACCCGACAACTCCCGTTTCGCCCGCAGCCTCAGTAACCTGCACGGCTAACCACTGCACGGCAGCGATAGCCGGAGACGAAGACACGATCTCCACCTTAGCCCCCGAAACCTCCTCAGCGGCCTGTGTTGTATAGCGCCCGTCGGTAAAGAGTCGTACTGCCCTCCGAGTCATGGCCACGGCAGCATTCGACCCGGTAAATCCACAAAGATAGCGGACATCTGGCAGATGTGTAACCAGCAGTCCCGGCAGGGATGCCGAAGCCATTTTCCGCCGCAAAGCCCCAATGCGTTTTGAGTAATTCATCCGGATAGGTATATCACGCGGCGCACAGGCAGAGCAGCACTCGTCGACTCGATTGTGCTGCGAAATCTCGTCCCAGAGCTACTTACGCAAGAGTTGCTGCAGAACGACAGCTTCGTTATGCTCTTCATCCCTTGCGCCATAGAGCAATGTCGTCGTTCCCTTCTCGACCTGCTGCCTCAACAATAAAACCTGCTGACTATTCTTCTTTAATTCATCGATATAACGCGTTCTAAATTCTTCCCATTTAACAGGATCGTGAGCAAACCACTTACGTAACTCATTGCTGGGTGCTATTTCCTTCATCCAGATATCTACCGCGGCTTTCGCCTTGGTCAGACCTCGTGGCCAAAGCCTGTCCACAAGAATTCGAATGCCATCAGCCTCGCCCGGTTCTTCATAAACCCGCTTGATCTGAACGTGCATTCGAATGTCACCTGCCTTCAAACGCTAGATGCTACAAAGCGTAAACCTTGAAAGACTGTGCGATATGGTTTACAGCTATCAACCGTGGCCAAAATTTATAGGAAAAGAAAATCAAATATCAGTAAGCAGCCTTGACCGGCTTCCGCGTTTTGGCAGAAACCTCTGGTTCAGCCATAGCCGTCATCTGATCCGACTGCCGGTCCATCCATTCATCCAGGCGCGAACGCTTGAACCGCCAGCGGTTCCCAAGCTTGAACGCAGGCACAAATGCTTCCGATGCATATTTATACAAAGTATCCGGCGATATACCCAGGTAATCCGACGCCTGGCGAATGTCCATCACCTCGCGAATCTCAGGAACCAGCAGGTTGGACTTGGCAGCTTGACGCATCAGAAAGTCTCCAAAGAAAGCTTGTTCACATACGAGAAAGGTCTGGGGGACCGAACTGCTCTTGTCCCTGTATACCCCGGAATCACCCGCAGATTCAAGGCTTTTCCGGTAATTACCCCATTATTTCCGGTAATCGAGCTTCATCTGCTAACAAGTATTTGCAAATTGGCGCAGTCAGCTTCCAGCCGGTTGGGGTGTCGAGAGATTCTGGCCCAACCCGTAGTACAAGTATGCCGAATGGTGCAACCGCCCGATCCGGCTTATATTTCAAATCGTTGGAATGCCCAACTGACCGCATACAAGGGGCACAATTTCCCCTATTCCAGGGTTTTCCGATATCGAAAAGCATCCATGCCCCGGCCATAAAACTCCCGGTCCATCCCATATCGAACGAAGCCATGCCCCTCATAGAGTGCGAGCGCGTCCAGATTGTGCGCCGCCACATGCAACTGAATCGCAGAGCACATTGCCTCACGTGCGCTCATTTCCACCCGCTCCAGCAAAGCCCGGGCTATACCCATCCGCCGAAAAGCAGGCAGCACTTCTATCGTCCATAAGTACGCGGCAGAATCCTTCACCCCCGTCGCATCATCGAACTCACCCGCGACGCCTACCATTGCAAACCCCGCGCAGACCTGGCTCGCGATCCCCAGCCACGTCCGGCAATTCGGATCCTCACTCAAGGAGCGCATCAGCGCCCGGCTAAATCGCAGCGGCGGAGCAAAACAAACCCGCTCCACCGCGTACAACGCAGGCAGATCAGAAGGGATAAACAATCGGGTCGATGTACCAGGCGCGTCGGGCCCGGCGATGAGAGGCTTCACATTTATTAGGATAGCGGAAACCGCATTCCCACCCGTCAGAACGCCTCGTTTTAATTACAGACGAACAGTATCGCTCACCCAAAACAAAGGAGCCCACCGAAAATCGACGGGCTCCTCATGCCAAAACCATAGCTGATTTAGACCTTGGCTTCCAGGTCCGTAATCACATCAAAGAATCGCTGATCGAGGCGGCGATTCGTAGCAATCGCTTCCTTGATCGTGATGTCTGTAATGTCTGTGCCGCGCAATACTGCAATGCGGCCCCACTTCTGCGCATGAACCATGTCGATTGCATGCAGACCATACCGCTGCCCCAGCAAACGGTCATATGCCGTAGGAGAACCGCCCCGCTGCGTATGCCCCAGATTTACTGAACGCGTTTCGAAGCCGGTCTTTTTTTCAATCAGATCAGCAAGCTTCTCGCCAATACCCGACAGGCGCGCATGTCCGAACGAATCCACTTCTGCCGACCCCGTCACCTGCCCGACCTCGGGTAAATGGCAACCTTCAGCTACAACTACCAAACCGTAGTGCTTACCGCGATCGTAGTTATACTTCAGCAGAGCCGACACATGATCGATATCGATCTCCTTCTCGGGAACCAACACCACGTCTGCACCACCAGCTACGCCAGCCGCATATGCAATCCAGCCCGCATCGCGGCCCATCACCTCAATGACCACGACACGATTGTGCGAATCGGCCGTCGTGCGAATACGATCCACGGCCTCCGTTGCAATTGATACCGCAGTATCAAATCCGAACGTCGCATCCGTGCCGTTGATATCGTTGTCGATCGTCTTCGGCACACCCACACCCGGAATGCCAGCATCGGTTAGAGCCAATGTCACCGACTGCGTGTCGTCGCCGCCGAGGGCAATCAAGGCATCGATCTTGTTCGCCTTCAACACCGCCTCAACCTGCTCAATGCCGCCCGGAATCTTCTTTACGTTGGTACGAGAAGAGTGCAGGATCGTCCCGCCAAGTAGCTGGATTCCGTCAATCCGCTCAAGTGTCAGCGGAATCCAGTTATTATCCAGCACTCCGCGCCAACCGTTTAGGAAGCCGACAAACTCATCGCCGTACTTGTTGATTCCCTTCTTCACTGCGGCATAGATCACCGCATTCAAACCGGGGCAATCTCCGCCACCCGTCAACAGCGCAACTCGCATGCTTCTACTCTCCTGAAAATCCGTGCCTTCACCGCGCACCGAAGCGCTCCAAAAGCATCCCTGACAGTGTACGCGCTCGTTTCCGCCTGCACCATACAGCGGGATAGCATAGTCAAAATCACTCAACAAAAAAGGCCCTCCAGGGAGGGCCTTTCCGCAAGTCTTAAAATCTCTTCTACCTTTTCACTTCGTGTCCGCGGCCATCACGGGCATCTTTACCTTGGAAGGCTGCCCGCTTAGGTGCTGAATGTTTAGAGTTCGATTCGGGGGCCAACCAGAAGGCAGGCATACTTCTTCGCAATCGTCGCCCATTCCTCCTGCGGCCGGCCTGCGACTTCTTCAAAATACCCTTCCATGCCGCTCGGAGTGAACGTCAACAAAACGCGTGACGTCGTATCCGGGAGACTTCTCCAGGCATGTGGAACGCCGCGTGGCACTACAAAGGTCGTACCCGCTGGAGCATCAAAGCGAGTTTCATCACAGACGCACCGAACGCAGCCCTCAAGAACTACAATAATTTCATCTTCATTTTCATGAATATGCATGGGCGGACCGCCAAGGGGAGCAACCATCAACTCCACGACGGAATAGGCGTCGCTAACGTCGGACCCGCGAACGCAGATCGCAGCTTGTTCACCGGGTACGGCTTTGATCCATTGCTTGTCTGTTGGAAATTTAATGATCAGTTTTTGTGTACTCGTGGGAGCTACTGACATACTTTTTTCTTCCTTTTCGAATTTAAATACGCGACAAACACTTTTATTTAACGCGCTTATAAAGAATACGCTAGTAAGGGTTCTTCAATTGCGCCCTGAGTTAACGGCATAGACCTCCGGGTATCACATGGAGGCCTGTGCCGTTAACTGCTGCGACAAGTCGGCGCTAGACAGGCTTTGCGACGAGTAAGTTCACAGGCGCCGAGGTAGAAATTTCCTCTTCCAGCTCGAATCCCGCGGCCAGCAGCAGCGCGCGATATTCTTCCTTCGTTCGTTCGAGTCCACCAAACATCACCAGCATCTGCAGATCGGTCCACTTGCCGAAGTCAAAACCTGATCCATCCGACAACACGAACTCAACTAAGATCAACCGTGCTGTCGGCTTCATCGACCGATGCACTGTCTTCAAAATCGCTGTTGCCTCTGCATCGCTCCAGTCATGAAGTATCCAGCGCATCAGGGTCGCATCCGTACCGCCCGGCACGGACTCAAAGAAGCTCCCGCCAACTGTCCTCAACCGGTCGTGAACGATAGCCTCCGCCACCACGTGCGCTTGATCGAACAGCACGCCGCTGCAGGAAGGATTCGCTTCAAGAATCGATACGATCTGTGTGCCGATTCCGCCGCCCACATCCTCGATGATGGGAAACCTACTCCAGTCATAAGCCGCTGTAATAACCGGTGTCATGGCTTCGCTTAGCGAGCGCATTGTTCCGTTTACAGCAGCATTGGCCTGTGGGTTCCGTCGGCAAAGCTCCCAGAAATCGTACCCATATGTCTTATCGATAGAGCGCTTGCCGGTTCTTACCGAGTACTCCAATTCGTCCCATCCCTCGACCGGCCCGTAGCCTCTTCCCAGGTTATGGAGAACGGTCGGCCACTGTGCGCCTGGTATATTTCTTCGCAGGCAATCACTCGTCGGCGTGTTGACGAATACCTGTGGCGAAGACTGGGAAAAGATTCCAATGCTCTCCAGCGCACGCAGAAGTCGGAAGAGGGCCGATGCATTCGTCTCGGTACGGCTTGCAAGCTCGTTTACAGCCATGGGACCGGCTGCTAAATGGTCTGCTATGCCCAGTGAAGTGGCTAATGCAAGCGACCGCGCCTGCCAGTAGCCGAGGATAATAGATTGAATTTGTTCATGTGGTACTTGCGATGTGTTCTGCAAACTTGCTCCTTGCGTTCTATTGAAAGTTAAAAAACACGCGGCCGGAAGAAGGCCGCCATTTAAAAATCTTCTAAGTCGTATCGATGTATGGCTAATCTTTAAGGCATTGATGGGCAAAAGCCGTATCATTCTGAGCGGAGGCTCTCGTGGCCTTATCGCAAGAGCTGTAGTCGAAGGACCTCTGCGGTTTACTCGATATGGCAGATCTCCAGATTATTTTCATCGAACTCTATCTGATTTAAATTATTTCATATGTCAATACACGCGGGTTTTGCGCTTGAGATAGGTTCGGTTAGTGAAGAGATTTCTGATCTATTTCTCATGCACTCATGAAGGTCCGCTGACGATGTGGCGCGGAATACCAGATCGATGCAGGATGCATCCGAAGGTTGCATCCTGCATCGATCGGCAGGGTAGAGCGCGTTTGCGCTATGGTCTCGCTATCTCTTATCTCTGGTTGACGAATGTCTCAACCGAAGGTGAATGAATAGGCTGCAACGCCTGGTGTTAGAAACTCGATCCTGAAGGTTCGATCCTGTATGTTGCCGTGCTGACGGATCAACTGATAGAGGCGGTCTTCCGTCACGGTGCCGTATCCGGCTGCGTCCGTGTCCACGCCGTGATCTGCGCCGGGGGATTTGCCGTCGATCGTTACGCGGAAGCGAACTGGCTTACCACCCTTCGATGGTCCCAGGACCAGATGAAGATCGCGGGCATGAAAGCGATACAAGATGGCGCTGGATGCGCTGAGTGAAGTGGCGATTTGTCTTTCGTCACGCCAGTTGCCATCGAACGCCCACTCGTTCTGTTTGAAGTCGGCTGGTGCCTTATAGAGCTGCGGAACATCCTGGTTCAGGCCGCCGGGAGATGCAAAGTTCTGCGCTCGTTCATAGCCGACGTAGGTTTCTGGAGATTTCACATCGTTGGAGTCGGGAGCAGCTTCTGCTCCGGTCGCAGCGATATTTATGGAAGCATGCGGTAGAGGTTTGTGATTGGCTTCTTCGAGCAAATCGCGAATCCACTTCTCGGATTCTTCATAGCTGCCCTCACCGAAGTGATGATAACGGACATGTCCTGTCGCATCGATGAAGTAGTGTGCGGGCCAATATTGGTTGTTGAAGTTGCGCCAGATGCGGTAGTCGTTGTCCATCGCAACCGGGTAGGTGATGCCGAGGTCTTTGACTGCTTTACGGACGTTTGCTTCATCCTTCTCGAAAGGGAACTCGGGGGTATGAACACCGATCACGACGAGACCACTATCCTTGTATTTCTCATTCCATGCCTTGATGTAGGGCAGCGTCCGCAGGCAGTTGATGCAGGAGTATGTCCAGAAATCGATCACAACAACTTTGCCGCGAAGAGATGCAGGAGTCAGGGCAGGCGAATTGATCCAGGCAGTAGCACCGGATATATCAGGCATGAGAGTGCCGCCGTCTTTGCTGGCGCTGGCATCCACAGTCGCATTCGCCGCAGGCTTCTTCTGCGGATTGACGGCCATCATCTGATCGTTCGCTGAGGCTAATTCGTCTGATGATGCCAACTGCGGGTTTGTGCTTGGGCTTAGAGGATGGAAGCGATCCACGAGATGCTGCTCAAGATTCGCTGTGCTGGCGAGTGAGAGGCGGGTGAGAATACCGCGGTCGAGACCAAACGCCACCGCGACAACGCCTGCGAGTACTGCAACTCCCAGGATGCGACGAATCCATTCCTCCGCGCCAAGCGAACTTTTCATCGCTGCGAAGACTCGACCGCCAGCCAGGAGTGCGATGGTAAGGGAGGTAGCCGCTCCAGCGGCATAGGCAAGGAGGAGAAAGACGGTATGGATACTTGCTCCGCCAAGAGCTGCGCCGGTGAGGATCAATCCGAGAATTGGTCCAGCACAAGGTGCCCAGAGGAGACCGGTCCCAATACCGAGGAGAAAGGAGTTGGCCGCGCCTGGAGTGGAGCTTGTATTTTGAGAGAATTTGTTCCCAAACTGGACAATCGGGCGAGAGATGCGTTCGGCAAGCGACGAGAAGAGCAGAGTGAGACCGAAGATGCCGAAGAGAACAAGTGCGGCGATTCGACCAAACTGGTTTGCACGGACAGCCCATCCGCCGCCCACCGTGGCGAGGCTGGCGACCAGGGCGAATGTCACGGCCATGCCCGCCAGCAGTGGCAAACCGGTCTTGCGGAAGGGCTGGTCGGAGCGTGCAAATACAAAAGGCAGCACCGGAAGAATGCACGGGCTGAGGATGGTGAGAATTCCACCGAAATATGCCAGTAAAAGCAAAAGCATGATACTCACCTACTCCTTGTCCAAGTGCCACGATACCAGAATGAACGAAAGCCCTGGACTTCGCTAAAGATCAGATTACAAAACCCTCTCACAGGTTACGGGTGGAGGGGCTGCGGTTTACCCGACCGCGGTTCAGTCGGAATACCGGGCAATGTATTTGCCGACAATATCGGCCAAGGGCGACGATTTCCGCGTAATCCGAGTCGAGCATGTAGGGGTGTGCCCAGCTATAGTAAGAGAGTTCCAGTGCCACAGCTTTGATGATGCTTTTGCTGTAAAGTGTTTAAAAAAATCGCAGATAAAGTTAGATCGCAAGAGCGCTTTAACAATACGGATAGAGTGGTAGAAAGCTGCGTATCCAGCTTAATCATTTGTATCAAAAGGATCGAGCCGCTGGCTGCCCCTGAAGCATCACATTCGTATATTCGGGGTGCATAATGCGAGGCAGAAAACATCTCTGGCAGCACTACGAAATAGGAGAAGCGACATGAAACTGCGTATCAATGGTAATTCAATTCGATTGAGACTTCTCCGCTCCGATGTGACGACGTTCATTGAAACAGGCCATATCGAGCGGAAGATTTATTTCTCTTCAAGCGATCATGCTTTTCTGATTTATGCATTGAAGCATGAGTCCGGTTTAGCGAACGTTGAATTGAGACACGAGCAGTCCGAGGTTATCGTCGTTCTTCCGAAGGAGCAGGCAATCTCATGGGCTGAGACGGATCAGGTTGGTGTTTACTCTACAGTCGATCTCGGCAAGCATGGCAGCGTGGAGATCATCGTTGAGAAGGACTTTGCCTGTCTGGATTTGAGTGACGCTGACAATCACGACACCTTCCAGAATCCGCAAATCGATACTGCGTGTATTTGAACAGCTAACCGTATGACAGGCAGAGTTAAATGGATATGTAAACTGGAGACAAGGAATTTCAAGCCAACCTTTTGTGTCTGGCTGGATTCCAATTGGATGAGGTGAATATATGCGAATGATCAAGCATCTTGGATTGATGGCAATTGCTGCTGGTTTGCTTGCTGTTCCTGTTAACAAAGCGGACGCTCAGATATCGGTTGGTATTGGAGTCGCGCCGGTTTGTCCCTATGGATATTACGAAGAACCTCCCTACACTTGTGCGCCTGATGGCTATTACGGCCCCGAGTGGTTCAACGGTGGTGTGTTTATCGGCGCTGGTCCCTGGTTTCATGGACCGAGAGGTTTCTATGGTCATGTAGACCATCACCTTGACTATCGCCAGGGATATCACGGACGAATGCCTGCTCGCGGCGAGCATCCCGTAGATCATCGTGCCGAGTTCCATGGTCAAGCTATGCATGATGCACATGGACACGAAGCACCGCACGGACATCGGTAAGGTTTGAGAAAGCGCAGATTGCGCGATGAATAAGGCCCTCTTTAGAGGGCCTTATTTTCGTTCGTTGCGCAATTTAGTTAATCTAGTCGAAATTCTGTGAAGTCACGATCAAGTTCAAGGCAGAGTGCTTCGACGGCTAATTCATGATCGGCACGCTGTGGCAATCCCGAGACGGTAACCGCGCCAAGGATACCGGCGCTGACGACACGAATAGGAAAGCTTCCACCATGAGAAGCATATTCACTATCCGGTAGCCCATAGCGTTCGAACAGGGTGGAATTCTTCTGTTTCGTTTCCAATCCGACGGCATATGAGCTTCGATGGAAGCGGAGGGTTACGTTGCTTTTGCGGCGTACCCAGTCAATGTTATCTGCTGTTGTACCTGGCAGGGCTGTATAGAAAAGCGGCTGGTTGAAGCGACGCACGTCGATAACGGCAACCAGGTTGCGTTCTACTGCAAGTTGGCGCAGACGTGTACCAAGCAGCCATGCTGACTCTTCACTGAAGCTTGCATATTGTAGCTGCTGCTCCTGAAGTGCGATGCGAACTAGATCTTCTGGTATGGGCATTGGAGTAGTTAAACAAGATCATTCTAGCCATATTCATTCCATCCTGCCTTGAGAATATATTTCTATCGAGCATGTCTGTCTTTTAATCGAGATGGAATGGTGCTGCAGAGGGCGACTGTACCATCTACCGCAGGCACTTCCTGTCACTATGCGAACGATCTTTTGACTTGCGTGCTATTCCAAATATAGAGGTGAAGTTATGCAGATGTTGAAATATTTGGCGGTAGTCGTGCTTGGAGCAGGTGTTTTGCTGATTCCTTTACACAAGGCAGATGCTCAGATTTCTGTCAGTATCGGGGCGGCTCCTGTGTGTCCATATGGTTACTACGATTATTCTCCTTATTCGTGCACACCTGACGGCTATTACGGGCCGGAGTGGTTTTCAGGCGGACGGTTTGTTGGAGCGGGTCCGTGGTTTCACGGTCCCAAGGATTTTCATGGACATGTGGACAATAAGTTGGATGTGAGCCACGGCTATAAGGGCCATTTACCTGCGCGTGGAGAGCATCCGTTTGCCAAAACGAATGACCGAAGCCGCTAACAGTGACCGTTAGCGGCTTTCGTCGTGATGCCTTTGTATCTAAAGACTTAAAGTTACAAATACTTTAGAGTTTCCATATCTTTAACTGGTCGTACGATCGCCCCTTCGACGAAAGTCGATGAGAAAACTTCGGAGCTGCGGAAGCAGATCTCAACACAACGCAAGAACTTCACCGCCATGCCAACTTGCGCATGCAATTCGCGGATTACGCTCGACGTTTACGCACGAGCGACCTCCGCGACAAAGCGCGAGGCCAGCAGCAACTTGGTCATAGAGACGGTATTTGAAGCAGGAAGGAAGAAAATTCTAGCACCATCGAAGGGTATAAAGGGGAAAAGAAAAAAGGTGCGGATCGCTCCAGCACCTTAGTCAGCACCCTCAAAGGCGGGTCTTGATAATGTCACTTGCCATAAACCCTTGTATTGCTTGGATTTAGTGGCGGGGACGACGGGGCTCGAACCCGCGACCTCTGCCGTGACAGTTACGCTAACTGGTTGTATCTAAATGATTTCATGGGCGTTGATGGCTAACTTCAGCACCCTTGGGCATTCAAAAACACTGGGAAAACCGAAGATTCCAAATTTCAGCACCCTCGCCAGCACCCTCACTCAGTTACGCCTCAAAAGTGCCTGACCTCTGCCTTTGTTGGGCAAAGGTCCGTTGATCGAGGTGACTTCAGACATGCGCACCTCCATCGTGCTAGATCCGACCTCGAACCGGTTGTAAAGCATCCGTTCAGCTGGATTCGGGCTATTCGGAGGACCAAGACGACAGGCCCATTTGTCCCTGCTACCCGCCTTTTCCTCTCATGGTAACTCTGTATGGCATCAAGATGCGTTGATTGCCGGCGTGCCGAGCGGCCTGGCTCGCTCCATTTAGGAGGCTTTGAAGGATTACGCAGGATTTTCTCACCGCGCCCGACACCTGCCAGACGTCGGATTCGCGCAGTCACTTCCAGGGGTAGCCGTAGTTAGAACTGGTCTCGATTCCAAACCCATCCGAAGGATCAACAACTGATACCTCGATGTGGTCGACGCCGGTCTTCGCTTCTCGATCGAATTGAACCCGCACCTCAGCAGTCAGTGAAGCCTCACGATCGACACTCTCTCGGCGGTGCTCAACATAGATCAGGGAACCGTCTTCCCGGTCATACGAGGCAGTGGCCGAATCGTCGTAAGAAAGCTTCGCGGTGAACTTCACCTCGAAGCTCATCTCAAACAATGCTTCATCCTCATCGATTTCCAAAATCTCAACGTCGCCGTCATGGGTGATCTGTGTGACATGGACCTCCGCTTCACCATTCTCATCCTCTACCCAGAAGAAATACCCTTCGAACTCTTCCGTGGCTTGTTTCTCGATCTCGGCCATGTGCTTCATAACTTCGGCCCGCAAGTATTCGGCGAATTCATCGTCTGAAGCCACGTGATTCAGGAGGTCGGTCAGCGTCTTCTTGATGTGCAGACGCTCGGCCGCCTCCGAGGATGCGCAAGCTTCTCCGAAAAGTTTGTCGTCGGTCACTACCAACAAATCGGAGTTTTCCCCTTCTGTCCAGCCTGCCAACGCCTCGACCACAAAGGCATCCGGAAATTCGTGCCGCTTGTTCTCGGCAGTACCAAAGGGCGGTTCTGCCGAAAAGTACTTCTTGAATACGTCCTCTGCTGACAGCTTGGTAGCGTAGATCGTTGTCGCTCCGTTCTCATGGAGGAATGTATCAAATTGGTGTGACAAGTCGGCCGCCACTTCATCGTCCTTTGCCTTCACGAGGAGGCTGGTGATGGGCTGCAACGAGGAATTGTGGAGAGCCTTCACTTGGTTCACGAACTGACGATGCAGCAGCAATTCCTCTGCAACCGTTTTGCGAATGCGCGCGTGTACCTCGGCGATCGTGATGTCCGTCAAAATCAGCCGGAGCCGCCCGGAAGCAAAGTGCCTCTTGAGTGATTCGATCTTGTTGGAGTTGAACGAAAAAGCAGACGACACGAAAAACTGCGTGTCGAGGTGCACTGCGTCAGTTACGGGATTGCCAGCCATCCTTCGATGATAGACAAAGCATGGTTTTATTAGGAAGAGAATGCAACACAGAGCAGCCCGCTATCATGGAGGTCATGCTCGATCCACTTACTTCCACCGCGTTCGCCATTCACAATAGCAAAGGGGTATACGCGCTCCTCCTGGGCTCCGGAATCTCGCGTGCGGCTAATGTCCCAACCGGATGGGAAGTGACGCTCGACCTCATTCGCAGGATCGCCGTAATGCGCTCTCAGACCGAACAATGCGATGCTGACCCGGAAGCCTGGTTTCGAGCCAATTTCAGATGCGAGCCGAGCTATTCCGACTTGCTTGAGCACCTTGCGACTTCCCCGGCAGAACGGACCGCCGCGCTAGCCCGTTACTTCGAGTCAGGTGAGGACGAAGATGGACCGGCGGCGAAACCCACCGCCGCGCATGTGGCCATCGCCAAGATGGTCAAGCGCGGCTACTTCCGCGTCCTCCTGACTACGAATTTCGACCGTTTGTTGGAGCGAGCCTTGGAGGCTGAGGGGGTTAGCCCAAGCATCCTATCTACGCCAGATGCAGTGCACGGTGCCATGCCGCTGGCGCACAGTGCGTGCACCATTATTAAGCTGCATGGTGACTACAGGGATGGTCGCCTCCGCAATACAGTGGCGGAGCTGACGGACTATGACGAAACCACGCGGGGGCTCTTGGATCGGGTACTCGATGATTACGGGCTTATAGTAAGCGGTTGGTCTGCGACGTGGGACGTCGCTCTCCGGGATGCCATCATGAGGACACCGAACCGACGCTTCACAACCCTCTGGAGCTACGTGGGTAGCCTCAGCGCCGAGGCGGAACAAGTGATCCATTCTCGTCTCGCACAGAAGGTCGAAGTTACCTCTGCGGACAGTTTCTTCGTCCAACTCAATGAAAAGCTTGAGTCGCTTGAGAGTTTCGACACACCGCATCCACTTTCGGTCGAACTCGCCGTTCGCGCTGCGAAGCGCTACGTCGCAGAGGATCGCTATCGCATTCAGCTACATGATCTGGTCATGGCTGAGACGGACCAAGTCGTCAATGCCGCGAAGCAACTTTCAGTCAATGCAAAGTTCACCGACGACCTCTACCTAAAACGTATTGAGTTGTACGAAACCATAACCCAAAGGCTAATCCCGGTCATCATCAATGTTGCGTATTGGGGAGATCAATCATCGCTTCGATTGCTCACCTCTGTCGTTGAACGCTTGATGGTGACAGGAACCGGATTCAACGGCACAACCGGATGGTTAGACCTACAGCTTTATCCCGCGGCTTTAGTGTTTTATGCAGCGGGACTTGGACTTCTGGCAGCCGAACGATACGAAGGCCTGCGATTCCTGACACGCGACTTTCGGACAAGCGCAGTGGACCTGAACCGACGTGTGGGATTAGCGCTGCCGCGTCTCGGCCTGCAAGGCATCCTGGATAAGGACACACTCAACCGGATATTGGGGAAGAATTTCTATGTTCCCTACAGTGAGCGGGTTCACGGTCTTTTTTCTGCTGTCGTCGCAAAGCAGCTGCCCGGCGTTCAAGACTTTGACGATTTATTTGATTTCTTTGAGTTTCTCGGTTCGCTAATCGTGACGGACGATCGGATGGCATCCGATGAGGGCTGGGTATGTGGCTGGTTCGGGAAATGGGCGTTCCGCGATTCCTTGGGAAAGAATGTTCGGACTACCATGAAGGCCGACCGCGACCGCCTTGGAGTAGACTGGCCGATCGTAAAGGCAGGCATATTCGCGAACCTAGAGCGCTTTGATGAGGTGCATGAAAGACACAAAACCGATTGCGCTTCTCGAGCGCGGTGGTGATTAGCCAACCAGCAAGAACTGATACAGGAGATCTTCGGTTGAGCGGTGAGAGAAAGGAGGTCCAACGGTATTCCTGACTGTTACTGACAAACCGACTTGAAGCGAAAATTAATTAGACGCCTATCCGCCTACCCTACGTGCCCTCTACACGTTGGCTTGGTTAACTTTCCATCTGTTTCATTAGCTTGTACTCTAATGCCTTCAAAAAAGCGTTGTGTAAGTGCGGCTCCAAAGCGCGGTTCAGCGCCGCCAATTCTGCGCGAATCGTTTGTTCATCACTCTCATGTATTACATCGTGTATGCACAGCCAGGCACAGAGATGTGGAGTATCTTGGATGGCGTTTTCGGCCATGACGGTTCGTGCCAGCTTCTTCGCTTGGCCATCGTCGGACAGAAAGCTTTGCGCGGTTCTCTTAGCAAAGACGATGGACGACAGTTCACCTTTACTAATGGCCTTCCGCTCCTCCAGTGCCGCGAGTTCTTGCAGATCTTCCAAGTCGATATCCCAGAATCGAATCTCACCATCCTTCATCCGCTCGCGGAGTCGGCTCCGGAGTTCCTGCCATTCTGGAGAATTTCCGCCGCGCTTGTGGAAGCACTCATAGTGAACGAACTGTGTAGAACTGATCGATATTCGCGCGTTTCGTGACGCGCGATAGAGACAGCCGCTTCCCAAGATATTCCACAGCGCACAGGTATCAGCGACGTTGAGCAGCATGAACGTTGCGTACGGGCTCATTGTGTTCCAGTCAGGGTGAAAAGGGCTTTTATCTCTCCCATTTCATCCTCTCGGACCATTAGCATCTCGGCGGCCCGCGCGTGAGAAATTCGCCCCCCGTCTAGGGCCTCCAGGCACTCGCTAACGTAGTGCATTGAGAGTCCGCGTTGAAGAAGCGAAAGCTTTCGATCACGAGTGCGGCCAGTTTCCGACCCGATCTCCGGATCGACTTTCTGGTGTCGTGGCACTCTTGATCCCTTCAGTTGATCGAAGATGATGTTGTCAATAATCCCCAGATCTTTCAGTGAGATTCTGAGAACTTCGGTGCTTACCTTTAGGCGCTTCGCCCACTCGGTGATGGCGGTGTCATCCCAAGTGGCTACGCGAGATAGCACCGCGCGTGCAAACGCAGGGGGGACCAGGTAGTGAGAAGCGAAAGCGTTAGCACGCACTTCCATGAGATTCGACCCGTCTCTGGTCAGCGAAACGTTAAACTCGCTGTCTTCCATCAGTGCATGCGCCAACTCATGGGCGGCAGTAAAGCGTTGCCGATAGACATCTTCGTCGTAATTGACGAGGATGCATCGACCCGCTTCCGGGTGACGGATCATCACCCCGGAAATGCTCGAATTTTCTAATTTCCGCCTAAATACGTGGATTCCGAGCTTCCGCAAATCCCTGAACAAATCGGAAGGAATCTGGTCATCTTGGTATCCGAAATGAACCCTCAGCGCGCTAGCAGCAGTCTGCCCCTGCCTCTTGAAATTACTACCCTGCGGTGAGAAGTGGAACGAGTCCGACCGATAAGCATTGCTTTTCCAGAGCCATGATTCGCATTCGCAGAGATATAAAAATTGCTGAAGAGATCGCCGATCTGACTTGCTGAAGAGATCGCCATGCTTTCGATATAAGCTGTCCGTCTCCTCAAAGGCGGCGAGCCGCTCATTGGATATGAAGAACTTGTAATCGCAGTCGAAATAGTCAGCAAGGATGAGTACTTCATCACCGGTAGGATCTGCGCCCCCAGCCCGTAAGACTGCGAACCGGGCATCCGGTATGCCGGTGCTGGCTACTACTTCGTTATCCTCGACATCCAAATGCTCCATGGAGCGGCGGATCTTGTCTGCGAAGGCTGCGCGATCAAAGGACATTCGTGGCGCCTCAACGGCCAGTCAATACAGCTTTCGTTCCGTTTCTCAGCAGTTTATAGGCTCACCCATCATACAGTTACCGTCGCAATGGCCCTGCGGTCGGCTGCTTCAGAAACAGTACTGACAAACGCTCATCATAAGGGGAAACGGCCCGCTAGTGCAGCGGGCCGTTCTAGAAGTGGCGCGGGTAAGAGGAATTGAACCTCAATATCGTCGCACGTGGGAAGTCACCGCTTTGTACTTCAATGCTGTCTTTTCCGGCTGGAGGAGAGCAATACCGACCACGGCCCCGCTGCAACGTCGCTCTAAACCATCCGTTCTTATTTGCTTTCCCAAGATGATGCTTTGCCTTGGCCCCCTTCTCACCGTGCCGCGTGGCAAGGCATGTTGATGAAGCGGGTTGCGGGAAATTCTTGGTTTCGCTATTGATCGTCGTTGTCATCTGTACTTTCTCCTGCACCTTCACCGAAATGCGCGAGGCAACATGATCGGTACTGCTGACTCCTCCAACCGAGACCCACATTGAGACCAGTAAGATGACCTTTACTCCCAAGCCTCAGGGCTCCATTTTACAACCGCGGTCTCGCTTGAATTTCGGAGGCTCATCCCATTTGATAGTCCACCGTGTAAGCGAATTCAAGCGTTCAACACAGTGACAAAACGAAACAGGTCTGCTTTGCGAGCCAAAGCAGGATAAGTGAAGAGCAACGGCTTCTCTCGAACCATCTGCACTCTGGCACCCGTCGGCACCCTCGTCTTTCAAAGGATCGCAGCTTATCCATATAATTATCTAATAGTTGCCATTCCAGGTCGCCGCAGATCTCTGCCGAACTCCGGCAGAGGTCAGCCAAAATCCCTGCTCACCTGCTGGCTTCCGCCTACCAATTCGTCTTCGATGAGTTCATCGGCGATTATTCGCTCATCGAGAAATGTTGTTGCGATATCTATACCATCGGCGTCGCCTCCGATGCCGGGTCCCGGTTAGAACGGACCCAGTCCTCTCATATGCGAAAGCGACGCCATATTTCGGGAGCCTACCCCCTATGGGGCGGAGCCAAAGGCGCAATAAGATGCAAATATATGTCCTTATCTCATCTATGAGAGCCAGAGTTCCAGATGATCCCTCCATAGACGGAGGCAGTATTGCCCACGTAGGCTCCGGCGGCATTCGCAGCAATAAAGTACCGCTGGTTAGTGAAGTTGTCCACGTTCAGATGAAAATTCCACGCAGATTTGTCATAGCTGACCGTGGCCTTGCCGATCACGTACGACGGCGCGGAGTTCACATTCGTAGTGTCGCTGAAGGTTTTGCCAAGATAGTTCAACCCGCCACCTACCTTGAGTCCCCGCAAACCGGCTTTCGCAAAGTCATACGTCGACCAAAGATTGGCAATGTGCGCCGGAGCGCCCTGCGGATGATTGCCCTGCGCGGTGATGCCCTGCGGATTGTCCGTGATGACTGCATTTTGATAGGTCGTGTTCGCCAGCACATGCCACTGTTCCGTCACCTTGCCGTCGAACGAAGCTTCAAAACCCCTCGTGCGTTGGCTATCAAATACCACGCCCTCAAGCCCTCCGGGGAGCGTCACTGGCGTGGCAACGTTATTGCGCGAGACATTGAAGACTGCTGTATTCAGCGCGACGCGGTCATGAAGGAGCGGAAACTTTACACCGGCCTCATACTGGATTGCCGACTCCGGCTCGCCAATACCGTCCTGTGTATTCTCAGAGCTGAAATTGGAAAGATGGCTGCTGGATGCTCCAAAGTAAGGCACAATCGAGGAAGTTGCCTTGTACAACAACCCGGCGTTCCAACTGACCGGCTTGTCATGGCGGCTCTCCACAACGTTCGGGGTCAAGGGTTGGCCTTCCTGGTTGACGCCGCCTGATCCCGCGCTGAGCGGTAGCAGAAAGGAGTCGAAGAAGTCGCCACGCACACCGACACGGAGCTTCAACTTCTCCGTGAGGTCCACCTGGTCGGTTGCATACACGCTGTAGAAGTTCGCCCAGAGCTGATCGTTATTGCAGTTATGTGACGCATCGCACAGGAACGTGATCCCGGCCAAAGAAGTTTCAGGCGGCACCGGATGGAGCGCATCAGGAATATTGGGAAGATCCGCTGTGCTTCTGTTCGTCGTAATCGTCTGTCTCAGGTACTCGAAGCCGGTCAGTAGCGTGTGATGGATCGGGCCGGTCTTTAGCTTCCATACCGGCTCGAACTGGTAGTCATAGCTGCCGTCGGTGTCGCGTTGCTCACGAAGCTGCCGGCCAACGACTTCTCCTCCGCTGAACTTCGTCTTTGTGCTGTCACCATTGCCCAGCGCGTTGAGTTGGCGAAACAGATACGAGAAGCGGTTGTTGATCGTCAGGATGTCGTTGACATGCCACGTGTCCGTAATGGTCGGGCGAACGAAGGTCTGGTTCGCGGAAGCAAACGGAGTGGAGTATTTTGCGTTGATGGAGACGTTGGTGGCCGGCGTGCCGTTGACGTAGAGGATGCCGTAAGAGTCCGGCGTGTCGTGAGTATGGCGAGCATCGACGGCGATGTCGAGAATATGGTTCTTCGACTGCCACTCAAGAGTTGGTCTTACCTCGTAGTCATGGCTGCTCAGGGAGCGGAAGCCATCAGCGTGCGAGAACGTAGTGTCTACTCGATAGTTCAAGCCTGCGATGCCGGTCGGTCCAGTGACATAGTCGTAGTTCGAGATCGTTCCGAACGAGCCTCCTGTCAGCCCGGCCCCGAAGTGCCGTTCCGACGAAGGCGTGTAGTGAACGATATTGATCGTGCCACCAGGCGCGCCGCTGCCGAACAGAGCCGAACCCGGCCCTTCCAGTACCTCCACTCGCGCCACACCATTCAGCGAGTGCGAAAGGCCGCCCAGCTGATCGCCGTCCGTAAAGCCGTCGCTAAAAATCGTGGCATTGAGTCCGCGAATCAAAAAGTGATCGTAAAACCCTTTGCTGTCCTGGCCGCCATAGTTGACGCCACTGGCATTTGACATCGACTGTCGCAGCATCGTCGCGCCCTGTTCCGCAAGCACCTCGCGCGAGATCACCTGAATGCTGCCCGGGATATCCTCCAGCTTCGTGCCGGTTTTACCCAGCGTCGGGACTTCCAGTAGCGACTCATGGTCGTCGCTCACCGTGACCGACTGTGACACGGGGCTTAACAGCAATCTGACATCGACGGTCATATCCTGCGCAGCGTTAACCGTGAGGGTGGTGTTCTCATACCGGGTAAAGTTGTTGGCTTCCACCGTCAGGTTGTAGGTGCCTGGCGCAACAGAGGGAAAGGTATAGACACCTGCCTGATTCGTAATTGCGTGCCGTATAGCGTGGCTCCCATTGTTCGTCAGGGTGGCCTGTGCATTCACCACCGCTGCGTTGGAGGGGTCGACGACTTTGCCGGTAAGCGCGATATTCTGGGCCGTGCTTGCTTTGACGAGGGAGAAGAGAACGAGGAGGAGGAAAGTGATTCTTCTGGGATGGCCAGCGACACTACAGGTTCGGATCATGACGATGTTCTTCCTTAGACCGTTTGTTAGAAAAGGTTTAGATTGCGACCGAATCAGTCTTATTTAATTACGACCTAATCAGTCTTATATGAAGACCTGCGGGGAATTGTCTGGAAGTTGTCGCCAAGATGTCATTTATTTGTCGGGCGCCGCTCGCGATAACCCTGTCCACACTTAGCTGAGTGTCCCCTTATTCGCCATACTGCCGTCATGGCTCCCTGCCCTGGATACACAAGTTCCCTTTATAAAACGATCGTGGTTAACTGCCCACTGTGTGGGCAAGCGCTGGGGGCAGTCAATCGTCTCCGTGACAAAACCTATGCTAATATATTAAAAAGCATAGGATTTGTAACATGATTGCCACTCAGAGAACCCGTGCTCTCGATCTCCTAAAATCCAGAGGAATGCTTCGTCTTAGGGACTTTATCGCTGAGGACATTGAACCGGAGACGCTGGCGCGACTGCTCAGAGAGGAGCAAGTCATCCGCCCCGCACGCGGGCTTTACCAGCTTCCAGATACTCCGATTGAAGCAGCCTACATGCTTGCCGAAGCTGCCGTGCTCGTGCCGAAAGGAATCGTGTGCCTCATCTCCGCTCTTCAATTCCATGAGCTGACGCTCCAGATGCCTTCTGCCGTGTGGATGGCAATCGAACGTACAGCATGGCGGCCAACGATCAGCTATCCTCCCATTCGCTTTGTGCGGTTTAGCGGATGGGCTATCACCGAGGGAGTAGAGATGTATCCCATTCAATCTCGCGAAGTCCCGATTACGAATCCTGCGCGAACCATCGTGGACTGCTTCCGTTATCGCAACAAGATCGGCATCGACGTTGCCATAGAAGGGCTCCGCGAGGGCATTCGACATCGTAAATGTACGCCGGATCAGCTCTGGCAATATGCAAAGAAGGCCCGGGCCTGGACAATCATGCGCCCCTATGTTGAAACGGTGGTATCCGATGCCGCGTGAAACTCGCAACGTCGGCGCTTCGGTACGGGCCAGGCTTCTCGCTCGCTCACGAGCGGAAGGCTCTGATTATCAAATTCTTCTGACACGATACGCACTGGAGAGACTGCTCTACCGGCTTAGTGTCTCTGTACACAGCGAGCGCTTTATCCTCAAAGGCGCATTGCTCTTTGTGACATGGCTCCCCGATCCCTTCCGGCCAACGCGGGACTTGGATCTACTCGGCTATGGAGCGAGCACCCCGGAAGCACTTGCTGATACCTTCAAAGCCATATGCTCAACTTCTGTTCCTGACGACGGTGTGACCTTCGACGTCGAGGGCCTTACGGCCGCACCAATCCGGGAAGATATTGAGTATGGCGGGGTCCGAGTCCGTACCCAGGCAATCATCGACGGCGCACGCATCCCCATTCAGGTAGACATCGGCTTTGGAGATGTCATCACGCCGGGGCCTGTCGAGATCGACTACCCCGCTCTCCTCGATTCCCCAGCACCGCATCTTCGCGCTTATCCGGTTGAAACCGTAATTGCGGAAAAGTTCAACGCTATGGTGACGCTGGGGATTGCCAATAGTCGGCTTAAAGACTTCTATGACCTTTGGCTGATTTCCCGAACCTTTGAATTGGATCGTGCTGCTTTGTTCGCTGCTGTGCAACGAACCTTTGAGCAACGGGAGACTCCCATGCCAACTGGTATACCCACAGGCTTGACGGATCAATATGGGGAGCAGTGGGGTGCGCAGTGGAAAGCCTTTCTCAAACGCGAGCATATGAACGCTGCGCCGAATGATCTGCTTACGTTGATCGCAGACTTGCGTAGCTTCCTGGTTCCATTGACGATCCCATCCAGTACAGATGCCTACTGGACTTCTGGCGGCCCTTGGTCAATCCGCACTAAATAGCTTCGGATGTGCCGGCGACGCCGAATGATAATGCTGCAGAGTTTCTGGAATACCGGGACGAAATGTTGTGATGTCTCGAATCCACAGGCGATTGCCACCTCGATGATCTCCAGATGTTCGGACACAGGTTCGAAGCAATGGATACGCGTTAATTCCGTGTCAGGAGTGTCATCAATCTAGGCCAATTATTTGGCCTTAGGAGATAAGGATGAGCATCACGACAGAAACGCACGAGTCTGTTACATCTAATAGGCAGACCTTTGACATCTTTGGTGTCCAGTTACAGTTTTTGATCGCACCTGAACAAGCTAGTGGAAAGATCAGTGTTTATCAGGGTACCCTTCCTCCCGGCATCGTGGTCCCACTCCATAGCCACGAGGAGCCGGAAATCTTCTACGTGCTTGAAGGTAAGTTGGAGGTCTATCAGGAGAGCGGCGCCCAGCGAGGGTGGTCGACAACTGGTGTTGGCGATATCATCGCCGTTCCGGGCAATATAAAGCACGCGTTGCGCAATACATCGTCCAGCCCAGCAACCACTGTGATGATCACACAGGACCAGTTGTACGGGTTCTTCCGCGAAGTCGTCAAGCCAGCCAACAGTCAGCAGCCCGCGCCGCCTTCTCAGGAAGAGATGCAGCATCTGTTTGCTGCAGCCGCCAAATATTCTTACTGGATGGGTTCTCCTGAAGAAAATGCTGCCATTGGAATCCAACTCGGGTAGTTACCGAAGCCACAATGCGAAAAAAACGCATTGCTCTAGGAAGGAGCAGGCGGTACCGGTTCCGATTCTGCCTGCTCCACCACGATATTCCTTCAGAAGTGACACACTGCCGCGCGGCTACAGATCATCTTGTCCCAAGGTTGGTCGTCGAGATGGCGGAAAATCACCGCAAGAGCCTTAAGAAGCCGCCTAAGGCTATAGACGAGTACATCGCTTCCATAGAGTCACAGAGATTGACGTAAGCTGCCCCCTGCTTCACACACATACGGTCGGCGATCAATCGTAGGAATCTGTGACGGTTTTGTCGGCAAATCCCAAGACCTAATAGCGAGAGAATTCGATTGTCTCGGCAGCGCCGCGATAATCGAATCGTGCAACAGACTGTTGCACGATTGGCGACGCTTATTCTGGAAGCAGTTTCAGGAAAAATCCGTGAAAAGTTCTCTTGGGGCGACGGAAAGAGCTTTCGAGAGCTTTACGATATTTTCTAAAGCCACGTTTCGTTCACCTCGCTCAACGCTCCCAACGTAGTTGCGATGCAGTCCAGCCCGTTCAGCGAGTTCTTCTTGGGAATAGCCTCGTTCCTCGCGAAGTCTGCGTAATGAGGTGCCAAACCGAGATCTGATGGAACGAGTGGTCACTCTTCCATACTTGGAGTGTGACCACTATGAGTCTACACACTATGAGTGTGATAATGGGCTTGGCATCTAATTTGAGCGAGGTTTGAGAACATGAAGCAAGATTACGTGGAATGCTCCGAACTATCCGGGAAGACTATCAATACGTTACGCATCTATAAGCATGCAAGCGACGGAACGGAAATCCAGATAGAGCTTACCGACGGGACATCATTCTCCTGCTGCGTGTCTCATCCTCCCGCAGTAACGGCCTCGCACTATCAGTGCGGCGTTGGCACGCCCAAGGTGCTCCGCGATTACGAGCTATAGGGGATTTACAGTCTGTTGTATCCCTCCATTATTCCCAAATGGAATAACCCTCTCCCTAGAAATCATTGGACTCGATTCGAGGCTGGCACTTAGCTTTGCGCCATGCTGACGCAGTGATGTCAGCGGAGGTGCAACGTGAATCGATTCCGCCGTTTCCCCCGACTGGATAAGACTTCCTTTCGGCTGCTCGTTCGGCCTGCCAATCGGCGGGCGGAGCGTTCTCTCAAGCAAACCCTTTCCCACGCCATCCGCGTGGTCGCCCCCACTCTCATCGCTCTTTCCCTCGTGGGTGTGGCGCACGCTCAAGGAACGATGGACTTCTCCGGGGCGCAAACGCTGATGACAACCTTCAAAACTTTTGCGATTTATGCGGGTGCTGTTATCTGTTTCGGCGGACTCATCTTCGCCGGAATCCGCATGATGAGCGGACGTTTTCAAGACGCTATCCCAGGACTCTTCGGTGCGCTATTCGGTGCCGGAGTGCTCGGTTGGGGAGCCGGTTGGATAGGCAGTTTAACAGGTCAATCGATGTAGGAGGTGCATCGATGGCGAAGCGTGGAGAACCGTTACCAATCAATGGCGCACTGAATCGACCCAGGACCAAATTAGGTCTCGAACTGTCAGCGTGGATGTCCATTGTTTTCGTCACGGTGACGGTTTTCCTCGCCGGTTTCAAATGGCTTGCCATCTTCAGCTTTCCCGCCTTGCTACTCGGCGCGTGGCTGGTCGTTCGCAAGCACCCCAAGATGTTCCAACTCTGGTCTCTGAGCTTGAAACAGAGGAGCTACTATGACCCACGCAAATAACTCTCCCTGGTTTACCAAAGCTGGCGCGGCGACGAGCATACTTCCGATTTCACACTTCGTCGGCCACCGCATCTTCGCCCTCAAGGGCGGTGGATACGGATGCCTGTTCTCACTGGACGGTATCGACCCCGAGAGCCGCACTGATGAGGACTTGGACGTTCGCGTTCGTGGCGTCGAAGCCGCCTTGCGTGGACTCCCCCAAGGCTCCTGCCTCTACCAGTACGCCCGCGTCATCTCCGGCTTCGATCTCCCACGGCAGGAGAAATACCCCAGCCCGGTCACGGAGTCCTTTGCCAGCGACCGGGCTAAGTTTCTTAATCAGACTGCCCGGTTCCGGCGTATCGACCTCCACTGGTCTCTGACAGTTGAACCGGATACCGCGAATCCGCTGGGCCGCAAGCCGAAGGAACAGAGGATTGCGACGGACCGGCAGCTATTCGATCTTGAGAAGGCAGCAACCATCCTCGAATCGCACATGAGCGATTCGATTGGTCTCAAGCTGCTCGGCAAAGACCAAGCGTTTCAGTTTTTCAGCTATCTCTTCAATCTTGAGGAGTGGGCTTCCGATGTCCGTCTCCGCACGGACGACGGCGTGGACCGCCAGCTCGTACACGCTCCGGTTGAATGGCACAGCGATCACCTCCGCATCGGACGCCGCTATGTACAGATGTTTCCCCTCATCAATACGCCGGAGATTTCGCGTCCGTGCCTGTTCACGAACTTGATGGATCTCGACTGCGACAGCGTTCTGTGCTCGGTATGGCGACCCCGGCCCGACAGCGCCACCCGTAAAGAAGTAACGAATCAAGAAAAGTTTCTTGAGTTCTTTAAGCTGTCTCCGTTCCAACGCCTGATGAGCGGCAGGAATACCGCGCCGCTTGAAAACACGGCCACGGCGAAGGCCGTCGCCGGCAACGTGGACAATCTCTCAGAAGTCGTCTCTTCCCTCGATAAGTTGAGCCAGGGGGACTATGCCCTGCGGCTGCTGCTCGCCGCCAACACCGCCGCGGAGTTGCGCGCAGCGACGCCCGCCGTGCATCGGCTATTTGTGGATGCGCGCGCCCCGATCATCGAGGAGACCTACGGCAATCTCTCGGCGTTCTACGCCATGTTTCCGGGCAACCGACAATTCAACGTGTATCCGCTGTGGCTGCGCGAGGACCATCATGCGCGGCTCTCCAGCATCTTCGCGCCACATCTCGGCCACACGTATTCGGACGATCTTGAGGCGGAGTACCTCAACATCTTCGAGACGCGGACGCGGACGCCCTACTTCCAAGATGCCTATGTGAACGGTGTGCGTGTGCAGCTCATCATCGGCCCCACGGGTACGGGCAAAAGCGTCCACGCGAACCAGATGTTGAGCCTTGAGCAGAAGTACGGTGGGTTCACCTTCATTTTCGATATCGGGGGCAGCTACGAGAGCGTCGTGGAGTTGTACGGCGGAAGGATCGAGCGGGTAGGCAAGGATGGGCCACACATCAATCCGTTCGCGCTTGAACCGACCGAGATCAACATTGCCTTCCTTCATTCGTTCATCAAGTTATTGCTCACTAACTCCGGCGCGACAATAGGCCCCGAGGATGATGACGAGGTTTTCAAGTCCGTAAAGGGCATTTATAACTTGCCGCAAGCCATGCGGCGGCTTGGGAACCTCACTCTTCCCAAGCATCTCGACCGCTACATGACGAAGTGGAAGGACCAGGGTGTCTACCATGCAGTTTTCGACAATACAGAGGACAGCCTGCGCTTGTCGCGATTGCAGTGCTTTGATTTTCAAGGAGTCAACAATAAGCAGTACGCGGACCTGATCGAACCGTTGATGGTTTGGCTTTTGCACCGCATCGACGAGATCGTCTACAACCCAACGAATTGGGGCGTTCCCAAGCACGTATTGATCGAAGAGATTTTCTCGAACATGAAGAACAAGCAACTCCTGGAAAGCGCCCTGAGTTCGATCAAGATGGTGCGGAAGAATCTCGGCGGCTTGACCATGATCGGTACATCCGCAGCGGACCTTGGCGAGAATGCCGACTCGATTGTGAACTCCTGCACGTCGTTCCTTTTCCTTCCTGATGCGACGTTCAATCGCAAGGTCTATGGCGAGTTATTCAAGTTGAGCAAGGAGCAGCTAGACCTCTTCGAGAGCCTGCGTCCGCGTGAAGGTCTGTATGTGCGTCGTGACGGGATCACGAAGGTCATCACGCTCAACCTCGACGCCCGCAGCTATGCGAAGTTTTCAACCAAGCCGAAGGACAGGGTCAGACGTTCCAAGCTGGTCGAGATGTACGGACTCCACGAAGGTATCGAACGTTTCGCCCAGGGCGAGACGGCATAGCACCAACCAATTCTCAAAACCCGAAAGAGGATCAATCATGACGCCACGCCCGCTCCTGCTCATAACCGCCGCAGCCATCAGCACGGCGGGTTTCGCTCAGACTCCCCATCTCCAGCCCAGTGCTCCTCGCACTCTCGTCATCACCGACTCCGCACCTCCACCTGTGGTCCGCGTCGGCCTGCTCCAATCGACGCTGTTTGAGCTGCCCGCAGGGGAGAAGGTCGTAACCGTATTCGGCGGCGATACGAACAGTTGGATATTTGACGCAGGCCACGTTGCCTCTCGATACGTCTCCATCAAGCCGAAGATAGCGGATGGGACGACCGATGTTCACATCGTCTCCGATCACGGCAACGAATACACGATTGAGTTGCGCGAGATTTCGAGCGACAAGGACAATCCGCATTTCGACTCGAAGATCAATATCTCGTCGAGCGATTCGAAGTCCGCCGACAACATCGCAAAGCCGCCGATGTTTGTCCCGGCAGCGGAGGCAGAGGCGAAGGAGGCCCAGCTCAGGAAGGAGGCCGACGACGCGAAGAAAGCGGCAGAGGCAGACCACAAGGCGGTCGCTGCCGCCGCCGAGACTTTCAAAGCAAGCTATCCCGGCACGCTGCGCTTTGATTATGCCTGGGATCAGAAAAAGGGCGCGGCGCTTGGCATTCAGCAGATTTGGCGCGATGACAAGTTCACGTACCTTCGTGGGCAGTTTCAGGAGACCCCGGCTCTGTATGAGGTAAAGGACAAAAAGCCCTCGCTCATCAACTTCGACTACAACAACGGGCTGTACACCGTGCCGAAAGAGTTAGTGAGCGGCTATCTCGCCATCGGCAAGCAGAAGGTTGAGTTCCATCGGGCCGGAGAGAGGAACTAGCCATGCCAGAACCGAATCAGCACCCCCCTGCCACCGTTCCAGAGCAGCCCGAGGCGTCAGCGCCGATCAATAAGCGGCAACCCATGATTATTCTGCTCTTCATTATCCTGCTGGTCTTCGTTATCTCCAGCGTCGTGACGGCGAGCAAGAAAGCCACACCGCTCAAGAGCCAGTTGACGGCGAGACCGGCGACCGCCAATCCACAGCAGGTTAACTCCTTCGAGACGCAACAGGAGCAAGTCGCCAAGAAGGATCAGGAAGTGCAGCGACAACAAGCGGCAACGGCTGCCTTGCTTGCGGCGATCCAGGCTGCGGATACACCCGGCCCCGAGGCTCCGGGCGCTCCGCCGATGACACCTGCCCAGCGAGCCGCCATCTATGGCTCCGGCAATCCGAACGCGCCACAGGCAACGTCGCAGATGTCGGAACGGCAGGCTCAGGCGAAGCAGGCCGAACTAGCGCGGGAGAAACAACATCAGGACGCCATCAACAGCGATACGGTTGCCGTGGACTTTTCCCAGCCCACGACGGAACACGCAACTCCCGCGCCAATTGTTGCTGACGATCACCATGCCGCCAAGCCAGCTACGGATACGCCGGAGAAGCCTGAGCCGAAAGACGCAGCCATCGACAAATACGACTTCGACACATACGACGGCAAGCTGTACCGGATCTTCGAGGGCAGTGTCTTCGAGGGAGTCGTGACCAATCATATCGACGGCGGCCTCGCTGGTCCGATTCTGATTATGCTTACGACCGATTATTACTCGCACGACCACCAGCAGCTTTTGCTGCCACAAGGCACGCGGCTAATCGGAAGCGTGCAAGCCGTCAATTCCAGTCAGGCTCGCAAGATGGTGGTCTCCTTCCACCGTGCAATATGCCCCGACGGATTCTCCGTCGATCTCGACAAGTTCGCGGGCCTTGATCCTTTGGGCACGACCGGGCTTGCAACCAAGGTGGACAACCGCTATTTCCAGACGTTCGCCGTCGCTGCCGCGATTGGCGGATTAGGAGGTCTCGCACAGATAGGCAATAACAACATCCTTGATCCCTCAGCGCAGGTTCGCAACGGGGTCACGTCGCAAACCAGTGAAGAGGGTGAACAGATACTTAATCACTTTCTCAACCGCCTTCCGATCATCACCCTCAAGGAAGGTTCTCGCGCACGGGTCTACATAGGCCGTGACATCCTCATCCCCTCCTACGCAGAACACCGCGTCGAACCCGCACTGTGACGTAAAGGAGCTAAATCATGCAATCACTTCTCAGCAGATACCGGAACGGAGCCCTTGCTGCCGTCTTTCTTATGTTGACCGCCCTGCCAGGACACGCGCAGTTCGGTGGCGTATTCACCGACCCTGTGCAGTCAGGCCATGCTCTCCAACAAATTGCCCAGAACGTACAGAACAGCGCCACTTGGCAACAGCAACTCGCAAACACGATCAAACTTCTCGCCACCGCAGACAAGGACTATCAGCAGGCCATTACCACCTACAACACCATCTCGAACAACCTGAAGAACTTCAGCAGTAAGTCCATCTGGCAAACCATTCAGTCCCAGCTCACCATGGCAAACTTTGCCAATCAATACGGCGAGACGACTGGACTCCAATCGGCCATGAACGGCCAGGCGCCCGGCACGGCAAGTATGGTCTGGAAGCTCATGAATCTGGGCCTTAACTCAACTTCGTCGTCTTTCCTGAGCAGCCAGGTCCTCGGATCGAGTCATGCGTTGGCTACCCTCACGCGCATGGAAGCCATGGACGGGGTTTCTAGTCAGTGCCTTGGCTCTGTGGGCAGTTACAACGCGATGCGGAATGGAAACATGCTGCCCCAGAGTTCGCTCACGCAAGCGCAGTTTGATACCACATCCTTCACCAGTACCGAACTCGAACAGCTCAATCTCGTGAATATGGGAAATGCTCATCATCTTAACGAGACGCAAGCTCAAGGCGCACTCCATGCCTGCCAGGCGGCTCAGGCCGCCGTGCAGAACATGGCTCAGCGGACAGCGGCTGCGGATGAGATCAACAATGCCGCATTCGTTCAACAACAACGGGCGACCTTCTCGTCCGCGCCTGCAAACAGTTCCCAAACCTGGGAAACGTACCTGCCTTAAACAAGGAGCCGCCATGCAACAGACTTTCAGAACGAAGCTCTTGATAGCGATTCTTGCCGCTCTCAGCGCGATTGGCGTCGTTGTCGCCCATCAGCTTCAGGTCAGCAAAGAGACAGCCGCCTCCACAGCCAAGACCGCAGCCGAACGTGAGAACGCAGCGCAGATCGACCGCGACGACAAAGCCGCCATCCAGAAGATCCGCGAGCGCAATGTACAGAAGGCCACCACGGCTCCAAACCAATAATCGTTCTATCTCGCAACGCAACTTGCAACAGAGGAGAACCCACAAATGATCCTTCACAGCATGGCCTCCTCTGCTTTTTTCTTGCAGACCGCCGCCGCCCCAGGGGTTGACTGGCTGTATCAGTTCACCAATAACCTCACCAATCTCACGACCCAAAACGGAGACGCACTGTCGTCTGTAGGCATGTCTTTACTGGCCTTTATCAGTCTCATCAAGCTTGTCCGCATGGTTGCGCAATGGAACATCTCGACCATGACATTCAGCTTGAGCGCCCAGCCGGTTCGCATCGGCGATCTTGTCGAGTTTTTGATGCAGCTCATTATCTGCCTGCTCATCATCAACTATTGGACGACGCCCTTGCCGGGAGCAAGTTTCGGATTTAACCACCTGTTCTCGTACTTCGCGCAGGTTATCGTAGCGGCACTCGATCAAAGCTCGCTCAACCAGTTGCAGCAGGCGCTCAGTACAGCGCTCAATAGCACCCCTCAGCCCAGCTATCTGGCCCCTTTAGAGATAGGAATGTATATCCTCGTCTACCTCATCGTTGGCCTTGCCGGCGGAATCCTATTCCTGATCAACTGCTCGTCCTTCATCTTCTATGGCGTAGCAGCTCTCTTCGGACCCATCTTCGTGCCGCTCCTGATGTCCCGTACCTTTCGCGGCAAGTTCTACAACTTTGTTGATGTGCTGCTCAGCTTCGCGATGATCCGGGCCGTCGCTGCCGCGTTCATCTTCGTTTGGTCAGGGTTCCTAGTGACGTTTCTCCAGCAGACTTTCAATGGCGACTACTCGCTTGCCATGTGGATAGCAAACCTTTACGGAGTCATCGCCGTCTTCATCGCCTTCATCCTCAATATGACGATGGTGCCAACAATCACACAAACACTCTTCGGTGGCGGTTCCGGCGCAGCCGGAAGAGTCGCGCAATTCGCTGAAGCCCTGGTGATCAGGGCAGTGGCAATGGGGGCCTAATGTTTGCAATGATCTGTGCCTATCTCTGTATTCCCGTTCGTTTCCGATTCATTGCTCAGTGGCTTGCCGCTGGCTTTGTCCTCGTGGTTCTCATCCTTGTGCTCGTCCTTTTCGCTCGCATTATTCTCACGCTCCCTGTGCATCACGGCAGCCTTTTCCACCCGAGATCGCATCAGCCAATGTCGCCCGACTTCATCAGCCACTATTCGCACCGCAGCGTCACCCTCAGGAGGGTCCGTGAAGACTGAAGGCCTTACTCCCAATCAGGTTCTGCTGACCGATGAGATTGCGAACGAGAAATACGTTGGATTCTATGCGGAACGCAGGATGAGTCGCATGGTCATTGCGACAGAGAGCGTGCTTCTTGTCGCCAGCTTTGCCGTGATTGTCTCACTGGCCCATCGCCCCGTCGTCAACCGCTACGTCCGTATCGACGAGATGCGCCATGCTCAGGCGATCCAGTACAGCGACTTGAACTACAGTCCCCGCGAGGGCGAGGTGAGGACGTATCTCACCGATTGGGCTAACTACCGCTACACCATCAACCGAGAGACCATCTCGAAGAAGTATCCGATGAACTATTATTTCCTGTCGACACAGCTCGCCAATCAGTACATGGCCGACGACAATGCGACGCATCTGGTTTCGCAAGTCCTCGCCAATCAAATCGAGCAGAACGATGTCGAAGTGGATGGTGTGACGATCACCTCCATGTCCCAGGAGACCGTTAAAGATGCGCCTATCGCGCGCGGGACGGCCTTGGTGAACATCACGAAGGTCTTCTCCCCACGCAACTCCCGGCAGCCTCGCAAAGAGCACTGGGTTCTCTCTGTGACCTACTACCTTAACCCGGCGCAAGTCAGTGTCGCGGCCCAGACCTTCCCTCAGTTCGAGACCATTAATCCGCTTGGTCTCACCATTACGGAATTCCATGAAAATCGGTTGTCGGTAGAGCCGATTGATCCTGCCACGTCTCCACAGACAACGGCGGCTCCGACAATGCTCGGAGTTCCGGCCGCTGCACGCCCGATAGAGGCTGTCCGATGAGTTGGGATCTCGTACTCGGCTTCTTCCCCGAAGAGATGCAGAGGCTCATCCTCGACACGACCATCTCCGACCTGATGATTAATGGGACGACGGGTGTGTTTGCCGACCGCAATGGGATGGTAGAGCGCATCCCGCTTGCCTCTGCACTGACGACCGATACGCTGCTGGCTGCCACTCAGCAGATTGCCCGGAAGCTCGGCCAGAACCTCTCCGATCAGAACCCGATTCTCAACACGCGGCTCCCCGATGGCTCGCGCGTTGCCGTCGTAGGACCGCCAGCATCCGTCAATGGCATCACCATGACCATCCGAAAATTCAACCGCTGGTATACGTCCGACGAACTGATTACTTCCGGTAGCTTACCGAAGCAGGTTCGGGATACCGTTGTCCGGCTGATTGGGGAGAGAAAGAACGGCATCATCAGCGGTGGAACTGGCTCCGGTAAAACCACATTGATGAAAGCCTTGCTCGACCATGTTCCGCTGCATGAACGGTTGATCGTCATTGAGCAGCCAGCGGAGTTGAAGGTAGGACATCCCAACGCCATTCGCTGGGAAGCTGTCGAAGCGATTCCCGGCCAGGTTGCCATTACCCCGAGTCAGCTCTTGGCCGCTGCTCTCCGGCATCGTCCCGACCGCATCATCATGGGGGAAATCCGCGATGAGTGCGGCTATGACCTGTTACAAGCCATGAATACAGGCCACGGCGGAACGCTCTCGACTATCCACGCAAAGTCCGCGTGGGACGCTCTCAATCGGCTGTCCGATTTGGCCCTGAGTGCCAGGCCGAATCTCAATCACGCTTTCGTGCGTTCGGAGACAGCAGAGGCCATCGACTTCGTTCTCTATTGCGAGCGCGATCACTCTGGCAAACGCCGTGTCCGCGAGTTGATCCACGTCGCCGGATACAACCACACGGAGCAGTCCTTCGAGACGGAGGAAATCTATCGTGCTTCGGAAAAGGAGCAGCAACGATGACAACTGAACAAAAGGCATCTCTGGAACGTCTGATTGCGATTGCACAAAGCGATACCGGACAGGCACGGCGTGTCGCCGACTTCCTACTGGCGTGGTGGAACGCGGGTGAGTGCGGAGGATTCGATCTCACTACGCTATGGTTCGTTGATCGTTCGATTGCGGATGACATGGTGATTGTCTTCAGCTACGTCGCTCGTGCGAACGCCTATCCCGACACTCTCGGCTTCAATGTCGCGTTCCAGTCCATCGTGCGCGGCTGGCGGCCTGAGCTTGCGGATTGAACCGAACGAATCGGAGCTATGCAATGGATCTTCCTGGTCTCAGTGCGATGAACCAACCCTCATGCAGAAGATGTGACTTTGAGCGTGACCGTGCCGACCAGAAGACACGCGAATGCGGTTGCGATATGCGGCTCTTCGCCCGAGGTCTGGACGGGGAGAGTGAATCTGGATTGCCGGTGGATAGCATCGGCGGGAAGCGGATGAGTTCATTGTTCAGTTGTGTGTCCCCAACCACGAATCCCGCTTTCACTCGGTCACTGCTTCGGGGGCAAACCGACGCCCAGCGGCACGGCGGGTTCTGCTTTTTCTGGACTCCTCCCCCAAGCTGGAATACGCCTGGGTCCCCGCTCCAGAAAATGCACCCTTGGCACTTGGGAGTCGGCCCCACTCGCTTGGCTTCGCCGGGTGTGACCCGAGCAAGATCGGGAATTCAAAAACGGAGACACATCATGTACCAGAACAAAGCAATCCTCATGGGCTTCCTCGGTAACGACGCAGAAGTTCGCACCGGCAAGAACAACCAGAAGTTCACCACGTTCTCCCTCGCCACTAAGACCTCCTACAAGAACAAAGAGACCGGTGAGTACATCTCGCGTACCGAATGGCATCGCTGCATCGTCTTCGGCAAGTTCGGCGAGTTCGCGGCCACGCTCAAGAAGGGCGCACATATCAATCTTGAGGGTGAGATTCAGCACACCGAGTACACGCCCAAGAAGGCGAAGAAGCCAGTACGCTCCGACAGCGTTCGGGTCACTTCCATCCTCAAACTCGACCGGGCGGAGAAGGCCGCCCCGGAAGACCTGGAGCATGAGCCGGAACCGTCCGAGGACATCCCCTTCTAGGGGTTGTCCTCGCCGCGATGGAGGTCCAGCCAGTACCGGACTTCCGTCGCATTTCTTTCTGAGGTGTAACGATGAATCAAACCGCAGCCGACTTTCTTACCCGTTGCTTTGCTCCTGACGAGACCATTGCTCTCCTGCTCCGCAGCGAGAGTCCCACCCTTCCGACGCAGCGCATCGTTGCTCTTGAGAAGGCGCTTGCGCCGCGCTATCTCGCGTGGCTCGCGCATGAGAACCGGAATGGCGCGAACGTCTATGCTGCTGCTAATCCGCTGCTCACCGGCAGTCGCAAACGCACCAAGGAAAGCATTGCATCGGTTCGCCATCTTTATATCGACATCGACACGGATGGCGATACGCGACTTGCTGCGCTCCGCGCTTCCGATGCCGTACCGACTCCGAGCGCCATTCTCTCCACATCCCCCGGAAAGTATCAGGTACTTTGGCGTGTCGAAGGCTTCGACTTCGCTTCTCAGGAAAGCGCCCTCAAGCTGCTCGCCATAGCCTTCGGCGGCGATTCCGCTTGCACCGACTGCAACCGTGTTCTCCGGCTGCCCGGTTTCCTGAATCGTAAGTATGCCCTCGCGCACCGCGTCACGGTCGAATACCCCTGCGATTCCGTCTGGACTCCCGCCGACTTCCGGCTCGATAGCGGTGCAGTCGATGCCATGCTCTTCGACCATGCCATCCCACCCCGGAGGCAACCCGGTAAGCACAGCAATTCGGAGACCGATTGGGCATGGGTCTCCCATGAGCTTGCTCACGGTAAAGATGCCGTGAAGCTGACGAGGGAGCTGGCTTCGCGCCGCTCCAACAAGCCCAATCCTCTCTACTACGCGCAGCGCACGGTGGACGTTGCTTCGGCTCGCCTTTGGCTGATCGAAGGCATCCGCATCGACGACGTAATCACCATGCTCGAATCCCGCCACCGCTTCGAGCTTCCCGCTGCACTTTGCTCTGCTCGTGCGCGGGAGATTGCGACCACGGCACAGCGCATGATTGCCCGCAGAAAGATTGCCTGATTCATCACCAACAAGGAGACCCAAATGCCCTTACTTGAAGTCGTCCAAACCCGCCACCTTAGCGCCTCGATTCGGCTGACAGATACGACCGCTATGCAGGTCGATCAGTACGCCGCCTACATCCATGCAACCGCAGATGGTGTGGTAGAGAAGGCGCTCGAATACGTCTTCTCGAAAGATCCCGGCTTCCGTGAGTTCCTGAAGACGCCAGAAGCGCAGCGCATCACGCCCACACTGCGCGTCCGTAGAGTGGCGGCCAATGATGCAGCGGAGCTGCCTGCGAAGAAGCCCGCAAGCGGTGTGCAGTCTCCGGCACAAACCCCGGCAGTTGTGGCGGGGTTGAAGGCATGATCCTCCATCGGAATCCGTGGCAGGACCACAACGGTGCTGCGCACCGGAAGAAGATTGACACTCCATCCCTTGTAGGGAGCTGTTTAGCTCCTTGCGGGAGCTAATGGGTTCCGACAGAAACGACACAGGTTATGAAATCGCGGGAGCTTATAAGCTCCACTCGATTTTGCCAGAAGGAGGTCGTCCAGCATGGCAGTTCTGAATATAGAAACCACGCGGCGCAAAGGCACCGTGAAAGGCCGCGAGAGTCGCAATCAGACCCTCAACACCAAGCTCACGCCGACCGAGGCCGCCGCAGTCGAGGCGGCTTCGGAGGCCGATGGGAAAGCGGTTGGGGAGTGGCTGCGCGACCTGGCGTTGCGAGAGCTTGGCAGAGACAACCGGCAACTGCCGTCTCTTGCCCTCATGGGTGAGATCACCGCGATTCGCTTGCTGCTGATTAATACGCTGGAGCCGCTTTTGCGCGGCGACAAGATGACGCCGGAGCAGTTCAAGGAAATGCTCCGGTACGTGAAAACCAATAAGCGCAAGGCGGCGGCAGATATGCTCGCCAGCTATGCAGAAGGGACAACAGAACAGCCATGAACACAACCCAATGGGGACGCAAAGAGACCATCGTTCGCCCACCACATGCTCCGGTGTTTGCCTTCGCCGCCACCCTCGCGGCACTGATTCTGACGTGCGTTTTCATCGGCCTGTACATCGGGTTTCTGATGTCGCCGTTGCAGCGTTGGTATCTGCCTCTCTACGTCCGGACGGGCGTGATGGGCATCGTGCGTCAGGTGGACACGTACCAGCTCCTTAACGTCGCGGACGTGCATCTGCACGCCCGGCCCGCCACCGAAGCGGACGTGGAGAAAGGCTCTACGCCACAGCCCAATCGCCGGCCTTTGCCCCTTGCACTCTCGAATTCGGCGCGCACCTCCGGCCTCGTTTACCTGTATCCCGGCCCCAAAGCCAGCTACCGCAACGGGCCACTCCATGACTACCTGCGACGATTCTTCTATGACGGCCGCGGCATCGTCGGCGTGCTGCGCTGGCCGCTACTCGCTGGCCTCCTTTCCTTCCTCGGATTGCTTGTCTTCGCTACGCGCAAGGACGTTGAGCGGTTGAAAGAGATGAAATACGGCCGCCTGCTCAAAGGGCCGGTGCTGGTGTCTCCGAAGGACTTCAATCGTGCCGTCAAGGGCGATGGCGTCGGCTTCCAAACCGTCGAGTTCAAGCAGCTCATGCGGATACCGGAGCGGGCCGAAGGACAGCATATTGAACTGATGGGCGACTCAGGAACCGGGAAGTCGAGGCTCATCATGCAGCTCCTCTTGCAAGTCCAGGAACGCGGCCATTCCGCTATCGTGTATGACCCCGCGTGCGAGTATGTGCAGCGGTTCTACGACAAGGATCGCGGTGACATTGTTCTGAATCCGCTCGATGCCCGTTGCCCCTACTGGGGGCCGTCCGAGGAGTTGCGCCGCCGCGCCGAGGCCAAGGCCATCGCCGCATCGCTGTACCAGCCCACCACCGACAAGAAGGGTGAGTTCTTCACCGAGACGCCACAGAAAATCTTTGCCCACCTGCTGACCTTTGGCCCCACGCCGGAGGAGCTTGTCGAGTGGATGGCGAACCCCGACGAGATCGACCGCCGTGTGCAGAACACGGAGATGGCGATGATGATTGCCAAGGGGGCCCAGCAACAGCGCAACGGTGTTCTGGCCTCGCTCGGATTGATTGCCGACAGCCTGCGGATGCTGCCCCGGAAAGATAGAACCGCGCACCATTGGAACGCGACCCAATGGGCCGAGACGCGCAAAGGATGGATCTTCCTTACGTCGAAGCCCAGCGAACGCGAGGCTCTGCGTCCCTTGCATAGCCTGTGGATTGACCTGCTGGTGTTGCGTCTCCTGAACGAGCCGCGAGAGAGCCAGCATCCGGTGTGGTTTGTGTTGGACGAGCTAGCCAGCCTGCAACGCCTGCCGCAGCTCCATACTGCGTTGACAGAAAACAGGAAGGGGAAAAATCCTCTCGTGTTGGGTTTTCAGGGTAAGGCCCAGCTCGAATTCATTTACGGGCACATGGCCGAGGTGATGCTTTCGCAGCCGAAGACGAAAATCTTCCTCCGCATCACGGAGCCCAAGGCCGCCGAGTGGGTGTCGAACGCCATCGGCAAAGTCGAGATCGAGCGGCTGCGGGAGACCCACTCCACCGGCTTAAGGGCTGGGAACAACTTCAGCGTCGAGCGCCAGATCGAGCCGCTGGTGATGGACTCCGAAATCTCCGGCCTGCCCGACCTGCACGCTTTCTTAAAACATGGGAACGAGGTCGCTCGCTTCTCATTCGCATACAACGATATTCCGGCCACCCAGCTTGCTTTTCTCCCGCGTCCTTTGGATGACGACGCCCTCGCCTTCGATACGAAGACGCTGGTGAAGAAGCCGCCGCAGCCAGATACAAGCGCAACCGATGACGAGTCGATGCAGGCTGGATTTTCACTCGGAGACTGAGCCATGCTGCGTATCTCGAAAGCACTTTCCGCGTCCCAAGCGCAGACCTACCATGCCAGCGAGTTTACCTCGCCCGATCAGAGCTATTGGAGCCGTAGGCAGGAAGTTCCGGGGGAGTGGCAAGGCCAGCTTGCGGAGCGGTTCGATCTCTCCGGCCCCGTCGGTGCGGAAGAGTTCGCCCGGCTCTCCGAGGGGCAGCATCCGCTTACCGGCGACCAGCTCGTGCAGCACCGGCAGGCTTACGAGTACCAGAGCGCGGACGGGAAAACGATCAAGTCCGTCGAGCACCGCGCCGGTTGGGATGCGACGTTCTCTGCGCCGAAATCCATCTCGCTGACCGCTCTTGTGGGCGGTGACGACCGCATACGGGAGGCGCACCGTCAGGCCGTGACCACGGCTTTGACGGAGTTGGAACGGTATACGCAGGCGCGCATCGGCGGCAACAATCCGGCAGAGACGACCGGGCAATTCGTCGCGGCGAAGTTCGAGCATGACACCGCCCGTCCCGTCGATGGCTACGCCGCGCCGCAGCTCCACACCCACGCCGTCATCTTCAATGTCACCGAGCGCGGGGACGGACAGACCCGCGCATTGCAGGAGCGCAGCCTGTTCGACTCCCAGCAGTTTGCGACCGCCGTGTATCAATCCGAGCTGACCTATCGGCTCCGCAATCTCGGTTACGAGATTGAGGCTGGTCGCAGCGGAGCGCCGGAGATTAGGGGATATACCCAGGAGTACCTTGACGCCTCCAGCCAGCGCAGCCAGCAGATACGCGACCGCATGGAGCAGAGCGGCTTTCGCGGCCATGAAGCCGCCGAGATTGCCGCCCATTCCACCCGCGACAAGAAGCTGATTCAATCGCCTGCCGAGGTGCTGGCCGCGCATCGCCAGCTTGCCGCCGAGTTCGGCAACCAGGCGGATCGCATCGTTGCCGAGGCGCGGGAGCGGAGCCAGGGACAGGCCGCAGAGCGAGTTCCTGAGAGAACGCAGCAGGCCGCGCGGGAGGCCGTCACTTTCGCCCGCGACCGCAGCTTCGAGCGCGAGGCCGTCACCGACGAACGCGACCTCTTCCGCGATGCCTTGCGGCGCGGCATGAGTGAAACCACCTACGCGGAGGTACGCGCCAGCTTCGCGGCGCGGGTCGCCTCCGGCGAGTTTCAAGTCATGCCGGGGCAGAAGCACGATACGGGCCGCCAGTTTACGACCGCAGAAACCATCCACGCCGAACGCGAAGTAATGGGGCACATGGCGCAGGGACAGAATCGGGCCGCGCCGATCATGCCCATTCAGGATGCCGTGGCCCTCACACAAACACGCCAGCAGCTCAATTCCGCGCAACGCGCAGCCATCGAACAAATTCTCACCTCCCGCGATACCGTGCAGGGATTGCAGGGGCGGGCGGGCGTCGGGAAGTCCACGGCCTTAACGAGTGTCCGCGAGGGCGCGGAACAACACGGCTATGCGGTCGAAGGCTTCGCGCCGACCTCCCGCGCCGCACATCAGCTCCGCGACGCTGGCATCTCCGCCGACACCTTACAGGGTTTCCTTGCCCGCCCCGTCCAGCCGGACGGCAGGCGTCACCTCTATATGCTCGATGAGTCGAGCCTTGCCAGCACGAAACAGATGCGGGACTTCCTCCACAAGATCACCCCCGAGGACCGCGTGTTGCTCATCGGCGATACCCGCCAGCATCAGGGCGTCGAGGCCGGGAAGCCCTTCGAGCAGTTGGTGCAGGCCGGGATGAAGACCGCCGAGCTTGACCAGATCGTGCGCCAGAAGGATGCCGAACTGCGGCGGGCGGTTGAACATCTGTCCCGTGGCGAAGTCGCCGAGGGCGTCGCGCTGTTGGAGCAACAGGGCCGGGTGACGGAGATTGCCGACCCGCAAAAGCGTATCGCCGCGATTGCCCGCAGTTACGCCGACAACCCGGACAACACCCTCGTCGTCTCGCCCGACAATGCTTCGCGCCGCGCCATCAATCAGGCCGTCCGCGCCGAGTTGCAGGCCCTCGGTGTGGTCGAGACGGAGGACCACGCCTTCCGCGTGCTCGCTACGCGCTCCGACATGACCGGCGCGGATCGCACCTGGGCAGCCCGTTATAACGTGGGCGATGTGTTGCGCTACCAGCGCGGCAGCAAAGACCTCGGCATCGAGAGACAGAGCTACGCGCAGGTGGTCGCCGTCGAACCCAAAGAGAACCTACTGACCGTGGAGAAACCCGATGGCGAACGCGTCACCTACAATCCCGCCCGGCTTCACGGCATCAGCGCCTACCGCGAGATCGAGCGGGAGTTTGCCGTAGGTGATCGACTACAGTTCACTGCATCGCAGCGAGAGCTTGGCGTCGCCAACCGCGACCTCGGCACCATCGAGTACATCGGCCAGGATGGGCAGCTTGCTGTCCACATCGGTAACGGCAAGACGATTACATTTAACGCCCACGAGATGCAGCACTTCGACCACGGCTATGCTGTCACCAGTCACAGTTCCCAAGGACTTACAGCGGATCGCGTCCTTGTAAACATCGACACTAGGACACATCCTGACTTAATCAACAGTCGCTTCGCCTATGTCTCTATTTCTCGTGCATCTCAGGACACGCAAATCTTTACTAATATCGCATCCTCTCTGGCCGAGAATCTCAGTCACTCTGTCAATAAGACTTCGGCAGTCACAATCGAGCCGACACTTGGGCTGTGATAACGCTAGGCTCGCAACAGAGCTTCGTCTTTATGAAGTTGCGTAAATTTCTGATCCGAAGTTCGGTAATAGGCACAGTGTTGCCAATCGTTCCGCCGTCTTCTGTCACTGGATAATATGGGCTTATGATTCGCTAGAGAGTTTCAGGTTCGAGATCCAGCTCGTGTTGCTGCGTAGCGCGCGGAGCTGCTAGGACTAAACGATCCAAAATCCCGACGAGCGGGTTTGAAACCACATTCCGGATGATTCCGGAGGCTTTTATCTCTGTAGAACAGCTTGAGCATGGTCTGATCGCCTGAGGGGTATGAGCGCCGAGGCCACGGTCAAATTGATCGCTTCCACATGCCGGACAGCTTAGCGATTTGACTCGATCTTTGAGAGAAGGAAGGGCTGTCTGTGCCATCAGAACGCGTACCATTACAGGATCCAAGGTGACGCCGTCGATTATCACCTCGGAGTATGTTTCATCGATTGTTGCCGAGGCACCCAACTCAGAGAATGCATGAACATGGATTCCGTCTTCCTCGGTCGCTTCGCCCGTCCAAAGAAACGACGGATTGGTGCCCCAAATTTGGAGACCTCCCGGATAATCTTCCTGACGAATGTTCAGAGGGCGGTTTGGCGATATGGGCGGCTTTGACGAAACCTGACATGCTTCGCGTATCCCGCAAATCGGATTTCCGACCCCTTTTTGGAAGTCCTGGAAGTGCTGTCCGCAGTTTGAACAAAGATGTCGGCGATGCGGATGAACGCTAAAGAAGTCTTTGTCGAGGTGTAAATGGCCGCAGTAAGTGCAGGCAATCCGGGACATTTGATATTGGAAAACAGAAGAGACCATGTAATAGATCGCCTCAAGCTCCGAGATCACGATTCCCGGTTCCTCCAGATGCTTGCCGATGACGCGAAGGCGACGGTAGCTTTGATCGATACTCTTCGACCCGCCTTTAGCTGGGCGAGCGTGAACGTGAATACCGCGGTCGATACCAAATTCGGTGGTGTCATATACAGGCGGCACGGCACCCCATAGTGCGATTCCACCCGGGTAAAGGTCGAGGTCCAAGGTAAAGATTTCGCCATCATCTGTCGTGACGGTTTGGTGACGCTTGCACTGTTCCGCAGGGACGCCATATTTCGCGGTTGCGTCTGCCTTGTGCGTTAGACACCAATATCGCGTTCCTCCGTCCCGTCGTCGTCCGACAGAAACGATATTGCAAGTGGTAGGGTCTGTGATCGTCGGAACAACAGACGTGTCAGTTTGGAAAAGCGACTTCTGCCGAGAACCCTGGATCAGCGAATAGTCATTCATCGTTCCTTCTCCTAATGACAAGAAAACGCGTACGGAGTGATCCTAGTTGGGAGTTCCTTTGATAGTCTTCAGCCACTCTCTCAGGCGATAGATCTGATCTTCCTGGAGACGCGATCCCCACCGTCCGACCACTTCAACCGGCGAAGATCCCTTTTTCTGCATGATCTCTTGAAGAACATCAAGGGTTTCGTTCCTGCCTCTGAGAATTTCGTCCGGTTGATCGAGTGCCAAGAGATTCCGCCCGACAACGTAGTTCACGATTCGTCTATCGAAGGAATTGTGATCGTCCAAAGAATGCTGCGATCCTTTGTCATCCACGATGATGTTCCCTGTGAGTTGTCCATCATCGCGTTGCCGGAGCCGGAGTTCTGGAAATTGCTTGTATGCATCGAGGGCGGGAATCTTCGCATCGATCTCGAAGCCCCCCATAACGAATTGATTCGCCTGGGGAATCTTGCCGGAGATCACGAAAATGTGATCGCCTTCCTTCAGTTGCCTTCTCACATCGGGCCGACAGGCGCCCAGAGTCGGGTTAGCGCCCAAATATGGGTCTTTGACGTGTTTCCCAAGCTGGGGATCATATCCGGAACGGGTGATGAAGATTTTACCGATCATTGCTAAATATCCTCCGCAAATTTCCAGTCCAACTTCTGTTTAAGAGCATTTCCTTGGTGTCTCTGAAGGATGCCGTCATGCTGTAAGCGACCTACAACGATGCCCGGTCCGACTCCAATATTTTCCGCAAAGTCATGGATAGCTTCATTTGTGAACTTGTTTTGTCGGATGAACGCGCCTAACTCGGCAGGCGGCACCAACACATCGGAAGAGAACTGATCGGCTTCCGCTTCAAAAGCTCTCATCTCGGGGTCGATGAAACGATCGCTCAAATCTTCGGAGTTATCAATGACAAAAGACCGTTTCTGTCGATGGAGTAACACATGTCCGAGTTCGTGAAAGAAAGTGAACCAAAGTTGATCATCTGTCTTGTAGCGAAGTGTCAAGCCAATGAGTGCGCGTTTCGGTGATGTCCATCGCGCGCATCCGCTAATGCCAGTTCCTTTGAGCGCTGGCACCCATACAACTGCAACTCCGGCTGCGGCACAAACTTGTTGAACCGGGTCCATGATGCTCTCAGCCGTCATGAGTGTAAGAGTCCGCAAATAACCAAGTGAGCCTAAGAGCCGGTCTTCATCAAAGTCCGCAAGGGACAAACCCCGGGCTACTAGTTCCACCTCACGAACCCATGCGGCGGTGGCTTCCTCTCTGGCTGAGAAAGACTGGGTCTGTCTATAGGCGACGGCTGACGCTTTCCACACTCTCTCCCAGGTATCAGGCGAGGACACCCCGAAGAAGTTGAGAAGCGTTTCAGCATCCGATCTGCCACTGGCAAGAGTGTAGTTGAGCTTCCGCATTTCCTTTAGTGGGAAATGGAGTACCCACTCTTGCCAATTAGAAGTCCGGGCCAGCTCTTTGGCACGAGCCTCGAACTCGTCGTAGTTTCTCTGCAACCCAAGCCAAAAATGTGCCGGGCGCTGCAGCACGCGCTCGAAGGTTAGCGCCGTGGCCGGAGAGATAGGAGCCTTCCCATTGCAGATTTCGCTTACGGTTTTTGGAGTGAGGCCAGTCCGCCTCGCAAGGTCACTTTGTGACCATCCATACGCTTCCAAATATTCGGTGACGTTTTCCCCCGGATGAGGAACGGCGTTCACTTGTACTTCTTCATTCAAAAAACTATTCATGGGTATCCTCGATCGACAAAAGGTTGATTTTCGTGATCAAGCTCCATCGTTCTTGCTCGTTCGAGCGGTCTTGCGGGGGCTTCTCATCGACAGGCGCAAACACGAGGCGGTACGGCTGCTTCAGGTCGACCGTGAACTTACCTAAGTCAGCCCCTTGCAGTTCATGGCACCGCTCAGGTGGCGTCTTCGGCGGCCAGAAATCTGCGAGAGATGTGGCTGCCTTCAAAGCTGCAACCCGTAGAGATAGCTTCTTTGCCATGTCGACGCCAAGCTGCTTTTGAGCGGTGGCTTCGTCCTCTACAGCCTTTCGCAGCTTATTATCACTGACCGTAACGACCATTATGTCCCCAATGGGTAAAACATGAATTGAATCATTCATTACCAAAATGGTAACACATGCCACCTGGCTGTCAAGTTTATATCCGCTCCCGCGTTGCCTGAATATTTTGCGAAAGGCCACCCGTAATTACGGCGAACGAGTAGGATTTCGGATATGGCTACTAAAAAACAATACATAGTTCAACAGTCGAATGCGGGCGGGTTCGAGGTCAAGGCTAAGGGCGGGGCCAAGGCAAGCGCGATCTTACCAACACAGCACGAGGCCGAGAAGCGAGCCGAAGAGTTGAACCCAAACAACCGTCCAAACGTAAGGCGCGTTCGTAATACAGGCGTGGGTCGTCCTGGGGAGTTTCGTCCAGAGGATTCTTAGGCTGAAATCTGCACATCGGTATAAGGTGTGACAAGCTCTAATGGAAGTCATGGGATTGAATGTCAAGCTGTCCTTGCGCCTGCTTGCCATTCAACAAAATTGCGAGTCGAGTTGCTTTCACATGGACGACACCGCCGTCGTTCTGCAATGGCCCTTCCACCCAGAGAAACTTGCTTCTCCGGACGAGCTTTTCGTTCTGCTCGTACAGATCGGGACTCACGATGACATTCGAGATGCCGGTCTCGTCTTGCATAGACAGGAAGATGAAACCCTTGGCCGTTCCCGGACGCTGACGCGCAATGACGCAACCCGCCGTCCGCACAAATGTTCCGCCGCGACAGTTCTGCAAGTCTCGGGAGGATAGAACTCCCATCGCTTGCATCTCGCCGCGCCGATGGTACATGGGATGCTTATCAATGGAGAGTCCAGTCCCGGCGTAGTCCGCGACCAGGCGCTCGTTTGTGTCCATCTGATAAAGCGGCGAGGATGGATCTTCCTCGTGCAGCCACTCGCTCTGCTGGCGGAGCAGCGGCCCCTCTCGCTTCGCGGCTCGTGTAACTTGCCAGAGTGCATCGCGTCGATGTGCGACCTTCGAGAGTTTGTTGAGCGCCCCGATCTCCGCCAACAGCTCCAGCTCCGCGCCGTTCAACGATGGAACCCGTAGCGCGAGGTCTTCGGTCGTATGGAAGAAACCACCCCGCTCCCGTGACACGATCAATGTCTCCGCAGCGCGACTCCGAAGTCCCGTGGCATAACGCAGGCCCAGGCGCATCGAGAGTCTGCCGTCGCTTTCGTGTTCGAGTGTGCAGTTCCAATCGGAGGTCTGTACGTCGATGGCTTTGACCTGCAGGCCCTTAAGCTGCGCGTCCTTCACCAACACATCCGGCGAATAAAAACCCATCGGTTGATTGTTGAGCATGGCACAGGTGAACTCCGCCAGATGCCGCACCTTGAGGTACGCCGACGCATAAGCGAGCAGAGCGAAGCTGGCAGCATGGGATTCAGGAAAGCCATAGAGCGCGAAGGAGCTAATCTGCTGCACAATCTCATCCTGCGTCGCCACAGCGATCTTATTGACCGTCATCCCCGCGCGCAGCTTTGCTTCGAGGTTCTTCATGCGCTCCCAAGAGCGGCGCATTCCCACAGCTCGACGCAGCTCGTCCGCCTCCGCGCCGGAGAAGTTTGCCGCCACCATTGCGATGCGGAGAAGCTGTTCCTGAAAGAGCGGAACGCCGAGCGTTCGCTTTAGCGTGGATTCCAACATCGGATGCGGATAGGTGATGGCCTGCTTTCCTTGCCGCCGGTCGAGATACGGATTCGTCATGTTACCGACGATGGGGCCGGGGCGGATAATCGCAACCTGCACCACAAGGTCATAGAAGACACGCGGGCAATTCTTCGGCAAGGACGCCATCTGTGCCCGGCTTTCAATTTGAAACATCCCGACGGTCTCGGCCTTTTGCAGCACCTTGTACACCTCATCGTCGTGCGGCATCTGCGCCAGATCGACCCTGACGCCGGTGTGTTGCGCGATGAGTTTTTCGGTATCTTCGAGAACCGCCATCATCCCGAGGCCAAGCAGGTCCACCTTGATGATGCCAAGGTCGGCGCAGTCTTCCTTGTCCCACTGGACGACAGTACGGCCCGGCATCGAGGCCCGCTCCACTGGAACAATCTGGTTTAACTGTCCCTGGCAGATCACCATGCCCCCGGAGTGTTGCCCGAGATGGCGCGGGTAGTTCTGAATCCGCATACAGAGGTCTAGAAACTTCGCGTGTGGCGCATGGCGCAGATCGAGGCCGGCGTTCTTAAACTGGTGCGCCATCGTATCGTTCTCGCCCTTCCACTCCCAGTTGCCGACGAAGTTGGAGGGATTGTCCAAAAACTCCTCGTCATACCCCAGTGCCTTACCCACGTCACGCACCGCAGACTTGGGCCGATAGGTGATGACGTTCGCGGTCATGGCCGCGCCCAACTCGCCATAGCGTTGATACACATACTGAATCGCTTGCTCCCGCTTAGTATCGGAGGGAAGATCGAGGTCGATGTCCGGCCACTCGCCCCGGCTGTCGCTGAGGAAGCGTTCAAACAGCAGCTCCATGCCCACGGGGTCGACAGCGGTGATTTCGAGCGCATAGCAGACAGCCGAGTTCGCCGCGCTGCCTCGTCCTTGAATCAGAATGTCGTTGCCCTTGCAGAACCGCACGATGTCCCAGACGATGAGAAAGTAGCCCGCGAAGCCCAGCTTGGCGATCAAAGCCAGCTCGTGATCCACCTGTTTCTTTGCTCGCTCCATCAGGCCAGGATCGTTCTTCGGCCCATAACGTCGCTGGACACCTTCCTCCGTCCGCTTGCGGAGAAAGCTGTCCATCGTCTCGCCATCCGGGACGGGATAGAGCGGAAACTGATAGCCGAGATCGCCAAGCGTGAAACCTAAACGGGAGGAAAGTTCGACGCTGTTCGCGGTCGCTGTCGAAATGTCCCGAAAGAGTGCCGCCATCTCACGCGGCGAACGCAGATGGCGCTTGCTGTTGAGGGAGAGAAGCCTGCCGGCTTCATCGAGTGTGGTGTGATGCCGGATGGCCGTGAAGACATCCAGAATCTCGCGGTCATACTGCTTCGCGTAGCGCACACCATTGGTTGCGAGCACCGGCAAATGCAGCGACCGCGCGATACGAAGCGCAGCCTGGTTGCGCCACTCTTCCTCCCGCTCCTGATGACGTTGCAGCTCCACATAGACATGCTTCGGCCCGAAGATGTCTACCAACTTCTCCACCGTCTTGCGGCCTTCCTCTTCGCCGCCCCGCACCAGAGCAGCCGCGAGCGGGCCTTCGTCGCCACCTGTCAGGCAGACTAAGCCGGAAGCGTATTGTTCAAGATCATCGAAGGTCGCCACGCCTTCACTCTTTTCCGTCTCCCTCATCTTGAACTGCGTAATGAGTCGGCAAAGGTTCTGATAGCCTTCGCGGGACTCACAGAGCAACGGCAACCGAGCAGATTCTTTTAACTCTGGATGCGGCAGCCAACATGGAGGCGCGAGGCGCGAGCCGAAGCTCGATACGGCAATCTCCGCGCCGATGTGGGCGGCCATCTTGTTTCGTTGCGCGCTGGTATGGAAGCGCGCCGACCCATACACGCCGTTGCGGTCGAGCAACGCCATAGCGCCCATCTCCAGATGCGCGGCGCACTCCACCAGGCTCTCCGGCAGCGATCCACCTTCGAGGAACGAGAAGGCGCTGGCCGCGTGCAGCTCGATATACCCGTCAATCATAGAGCGCCGTCACCTGCCAGATGTCTTCGAGGCGATCCCGCATCAGACAGCAACAAAGAGCGCCATTCGGAGCGCGCGCGATTAATTCCCACTGCTCCTGCCCCCACAGAGAAGCGTTCCACCAGTCACCTCCCATGAGCCACGGGCCATAGGCACGCTCTACGGTGTATCGCTGTCCCCGAAAGTAGAACTGTGTTGGCCGTCGCCCCTCCAGCGTGACCGTGACCGTCTCCGCTGGCCGTAACTGCCGCACGGTCGCCAGCAACCGCGTAGACGGTGGAGCGTTCGACATTCCCGAAGGCACCGCGAACGGCTCTACGCGAAAGCCTTCCGGCGCGTGGGTGTTCTGCAACACGGCGCGGCCCACGCAGTCATCGCCCACGATGGCGCGGATGCGAGCCAGGGTCACATCAAGACGCGCCGGTTCCGGCAGTTGCGGTGAAAAAAGGCCGAGTTGCACCTTGCTGGTATTGCCTGGCTCGGCCTGCAACGTCAGGGCGAGAATCGCCGCCGACGGCGGATGTGCTTCCAGATCGAGGTGCAGCAGCTTAAGCCACAATGCTTTGTCGTTGCTTGGCAAGGCGGGCCGCACGGTACGCACATGCGTTGCGCCTCCGTCGAGAAACAGCGTCACCGTCACGGTCGCCAGTGCGAAGATGCGCGCCTTGGCCCGTGCGATGAGTTGGTCGAGCAGAACAGCGATGACAAAGAGCAAGGCTTCGAGGTCTTCCAAAGGCGCATCGAGTTCCATGCGCTCCTCCAGCACGAAGACCGGCTCGATGGGCTGGAAGAGATGCGGTAGCTCCCCAAGTGCGAGTTGCCGGAGCCGCTTGCCTGCCTGTCCCATGCGAGCAATCAGGTCTTTCTCCGGCAATGCCGCCAACATGCCCAGGGTGCGGATACCCCAATGCGTGAAGGTGGCAGCCTGTCTCTCGGTGAGGTCGAGCACAGTGAGCGGCAGTGCCGCCAATGTGCGGCCTTCCTCTCCGGCTTGTATCACCCGGAGAGAGACACGCGGCGGAAGTCCTTTGGCAAGACACGCCGCCGCATGGAGGTTCGCGCTCACCGTAACGCAGGCGACGATGCCGAGCGCCTTGGCTCGCTCCAACAGCGTTCGCGCCAGCATCTCGGGCGTCCCAAACAGATGCGTCGTTCCCGCAATGTCGATGGCGCAGAGCATCGCGGTATCCCCACTACGATCTTCGACACGCGGCGAGAAGCCGCCCGCGCATTCGAGCACGACGGCCCGCGCTTCTGCCTCGGTCGTTTGCGACCGTGAGAGCACGGCGGCATCGCGGTACAGATCGACCTCCGCCGCACTTATGCCGTACTTCAGTCCCAGGAAGCGCGCCCTCGCGTTGAGAGCGCAGACGAATTGTGTCGGACGCTCGCCCTCCATCACCACGCACGGCTTTTCATGTAGCTCTGGCCGCAACCGCAAAAGGGCCTGCGCAGGAAACTCCCGCGCATAGAGGCACGCATAGAGTTCGACAGGCGCGGTCATCTCCGCCCTGCCCATGCCGTGCGGCTCTGCCAGCAGGCGGTACGGACGTTCTGCGGCCCTTTGCGCAGTGGAATGACATTCGTCGGTGCGAAGCGTTGCCGCACCACCTCCACCTTTGGCTGGAATCCTGTGAAGACGGTCGTCTCTTCATGGAGCACATCTGCCGCATGAAAGTGCAACAGCAGTTCGGCGCTGCTCTTAGCGCAAGAGTGTTGTGTCAACAGAAGGATGCTTGATTGGGTCCGCTCCGCAGCGACGCGATAGCGATGCCAATGACTCAGCGGGACACGCAAGGCATTGTCCCCTGCGATTCCTGCCATATCGAGCACGATGGCGCTGAAACCGCCGCCTTGCAGGAGCAGGTCCGTGGCGCGCAGGCCGTCGGCGATCCGCGACCAGGGCTTTTCAGGATGTACAGGACGCTTGCCGGAGATGGAAATCGTTTGATGCGTGGGCGCGAAGGTCTCCAGTTTCTTCGGTGCGCGGCGTTGCGGCTCCGCGCAGCGGGGAGCCAACAACTCGCCGACTGCCTGCGATAGTCCGTTGGCTTCGCTGCGCGGGTGCGGGCCGAAGCCGCCACCATGCAAACCTTGCTTCGCTGGGGTAGGCAACAGGTATCTTTCAGGAAGCGCAAAGCTCCGGCTCTTTCGCTCTTTGCTCCTGTGCGTCACGCCGCAACGTACCCACAGCAGCCGCTCCAGATCGACGCCCACCGCTGCCGCAGACGACGGATCGAGAGCGTTCGATACATCAATCCACGCGCAGACCTTGCCCGCTTGTGTGAGGCGAGCGACGAAGGACAGAGCCGCCGAAGTTCTGCCCGAACATTCCGGCCCGGTCAGCTCACTCACCGCACCCACCGGCAAACCGCCTTGCAACATCTCATCCAGCGACGCAATTCCGGTCGCCGACACTGGCCGGATCATTCGTGGCAGGGGTGTCAGCGCCGAGGGAATCCTTTGTGCGAGAGCGCTTTCGATCTGGAGCCGGATTGCGATGGCGGAAGACATAAGCTTATTCGCCTTATATTCGCCTATCGCTGCTCACAACCGCAAGCGGCCAGCGCCTCCCAAATTGAGGAATTCTTGACAAGAATATGGAAACAGATGACTTATGCATGATGTAGAAATATTATCTTCGCAATACTTCGCAATACATTGATAAAGTTTTACAATAGTGATACTTTGTATTGCAGAGGTGTTTTACATGAAGAATGACACGGTTGTCGTGCTGACCGCTCGTAGTGTTGAGCGGATGGTTGGGGAGGGTGGCTCCCAGGCTTGGCGCTTGGTGCCGGGACATGCACGGCAGATGAATTACATCGTTTGCACGCGGAACACGAGGGCGGCCTGGGGCGACGGGCATGAAGATCACCGCTCGGGGTTCCTCATTGCTAAGGTGCGCGATGTGGTGCCCTCACCCGAGGAACCGCTTCGCTGGATGGTCCGCTTCTCCGAGTACGCGCTCATCAACGTGCCCGAGCTGTGGAAGAAGGGCGACCGCAACCCCGTTCGGTATGGCTCTGTGGCGGACCTGGGCATCGATCCCAAGAAGCTGAAGTGGAAGGCAATGCCTGGCGAAGAGAGCGGCGAAGCAGAGGCAGTCGATACAACAGCCTCGCACCCACCCAAGACGAAGCCGCTAACGATCTCCGAGGCGAAGCATGGCCTCGCTATGGCCTTCAACGTCCCGGTCGAGGCGGTAGAGATTACGATACGGGCATGAGACGGGATTGGGAGCATCTACTCAAAGAGTTTGTGTCCGTGGAATGAAGCGCCTGTGCTGACTCGATTACAAGCGCCAGAGATACTCATGTCTACGCCCTCGTCGTCGAGTACGACGGCTTGAGGATTCCCCTCTACGTCGGGCAGACGCGGCGGCTTCTCGGCCGGGTTGGGGACTATCACTCTGCTCAGTTTTATGCGCCTACTGATTTCTGCGTAGGTGAGGCCATCAAGTATCTGCGTGGGGAAAAACAGTGCCGCATCGATTTCCTATACCGATCCTCCGAATCGCACCGTAAGGATGAAAAGGTGCTGATCCGCGAACTTCTGCTGGCCGGGTGTACCCTGCTGAACGTCCTCAGCTCATTCGATTACAAGAGCGCGGAGAAGTCTGACGAGCGGCTGTTAGTCCACAGGTTCTTCGACATGGCTTTGGATCGGGCTCGTATAGCTGGATAAGCTGCGTACTACGGGCCTCTCAGTGCAGTCCGTCCAGCCGAGCGCTGCGCGTTATCATTTCCTGTGGCTAAGCAGAAGAAACAGCATCTCATTCCGAACTGCTACCTGAAAGCGTGGTGCGATCCGGTTGTACCGCCGGGTCAGAGCCCGTTCATCTGGCGAATCCCCAAGGATGGAGGGGAGCCTTTTCGCCGGTCGCCAGAGAAGTCCTTCACCGCTACCGACAAATACACGATCAAAATGCCGAACGGTGAGAGGAACTTGATAATCGAAGATACGCTCGCTGAGCTTGAGAGTAAATTCGTTCAAGTGCGCGACCGAATCAGTAAACGGGACCCGTTGAGCGATGTTGATCGGGCGACGCTTTGCCTGTTCACCGCAGCTATGCACTCCCGAACAAACAAAGCTGGCGAACACTGGCAAAAGACGCAGCAAGAGATGCACGATCAGGTGGTCGCAATGGAAAAGGCGGCGGGTGCAGAGCCGCACACGTCTCTGGAGACGGCGGCACTACTTAAAAACGCTCATCAATTCTTCCTTGCCATGAGCCTTGAGAACGAAGCGCCGTTGTATTTCCAAATGAACCTGACGATCATGGTCACCAACGATCCCATCGGCTTCATCACCTCTGATGCGCCCTGCTCTTGGTACAACCCAAAGGCCCATACCATGCCGCCTTTTTATCGCAGCCCTGGTTTGATGCAAAACGATATAGAGGTAACGATGCCGCTCACTCCGCAACTCATGCTGATGTTCTCACACCATACGTTCGAGCCCTATGTAGAAGTCGGTCAGTTCTTCGTTGAACATGCCAATCACCGGATCAGGGCGTTCGCGGAGAAGGAATTCGTTTCTTGGAAAGGCATCTCTCGTCCAGAGTGGTTCGTTCAGCGCGAACTACCGACAGACGCATGGGAAAACACAGAAGCGGGTAAGAAGGCTTTGCGCGAGCAAGCTGAGTGGGATGAGATGCGGAAACAGGCTGGTTCGTAGCAGGTGCATCGTGTGGCGTTCCGCTCCTGTTACGATTCTGTCGAGGCGCAGATAGGACATGGCAGGTGGGCAGGCGACGCCAAAGGGCGATGAATCGAAGAAGAAACCGATGACAGCAGAAGAGTTCGTCACAAAGGCACCTCTCTACGTAAAGGTGCCAATCAGCTTTTATCCGCCGAGGGAAATCAGCTTCGATTGCTGGCACGAAAAGTGCGGCAAAGAAACAAGCTGGGTTAGAACCGATGAAGTCGTTGTAGTTGGTTCTGGTAGCGAGAGGGGCGCTCGACCTGCCGACTACGACCTAAAATCATGTTCCTACATCTGCATTAAGTGTCAGCACTCCGTGCTAACTATCGTTTATCGGGATATGCAACGGGGCAAGACGGTCGTGCGGCCAAGACTGGGAACCGGAATGTCCAGCAGACCCTCGACCCCTCCGGCCAGCGTGGATGTGGTCACGGAAGTGATGAAGGTTGGACAGTACCCGGCTCCATCCGTAGTCTTACCCAAGGATTTAGAGCGCAACCTCGGCGAGGATGCGGCTCAATTCTACCGTCGTGCCCTCGTTTGCCGAAACAATGGCTTCGGCCTAGCGGCAGCGACTTATATCCGGCGCGTGGTGGAGGACAAGACGAACGAGCTGATCGAGCTTGCCGCTGAAGTGGCAGAATCGCATCAGTTGGATGAAGCAACGGTTGCCGCAATCAGGAAGGCGGCCGACTCGACGGTTTACACGCGATTTGAGGACAAACTGCAATACGCCAGCACAGTTTTCCCGGATACACTTCTGGTCGGCAGTTATAACCCTCTGGCAACGCTCTACAGCCTAGTCAGCAAAGGCATCCACGGTCTGAGCGAGGAAGAATGTATAGCGATTGCCGACGATACATCGGCGGTTTTTGACTACGTGTTCGCAAAGCTCAGGGCAGACATGACGGAGCGAAATAAGTTCGTCGAGCGCATGAAAAGGCTCAACCAGCCGGACAAGAAGCCGGAGCCCTCCCCGGCGGAATAGGATCCTCGGTAGTGTGGGTGATTCCCCTCTCTTTGCTCACTGGAGAAAAGCAACCGGCTCATACAAGCTCACGATCGTATCGATGACGTGATAGAGCCGAATTGCTTCAATACGCTCGTTGGGCGGAACTTGTAGTCCGTGCATAATGCCTTTTCGCCGAATGCCAACCTTCCCACTGAACTGCGCGTTGTACTGCTCGTAGTGATCTTCGGTAAATGAGACAACGGACTTCATCGCAAAAGCGATCTCCCCTTGTTCGCCAATCTCCTTGTACCTCTTCCGGACGGTCTTCGTCATATCCGTAGAAGGAAACGGACGCGGTGCATCCAGTTGTCGAAGTGCATGTTCAAGTACGGAGACCAGCAATGGAATCACGAGCGCATATTGCTCGTTTCGGAAAGAGACGAACGACTGTTCCAGCCCGGTCGAAAAAAGGTTGAGACATTCAACTCGTTTCAGCCGCTCTTCGATACCTTGCAGGGCAGCGTCCGTTTCTTCGTAATACGTCAGCATATAGGCGTTCGCCGCCTCTGCGTCCGGACATTCGGAAAGATGCAGGATGACAGAAAGCCCCATATCTTCGGTCACTGTCCAACCGAGATGGCCGATCTCACCGGAGCTTTCAAGAGCCTTTTGGATACGCGGCAAAGCCTGTGCCATCTGATCGATCTGCTCACGATGGTCAACTAACCATTGCCCGACACGAACCTGCGCGGCCCGCATCGTTTCAAAGAACGATGCGATTGGTTCCATATACATATCAATGGTTTGTTTGACTTCAAATGCCAGCCGCGCAAAGGCCGCCGCCGCCGCTTGAATCTCCTGTATCGCAGGAATGTTCTGCAATGCGGAGAGATTCATCGCAGTTTCCTGCGCTGCGATGACCCGTTGATTCGCTTTCACGAGCTTCTTGAGTTCTTCGTCGATCACGGAACGCATGGCTGCTTTATCGTCCATAGGCTCCATTCTGCACTTTTCCATGACTTCCAGGTGGAACGTCGCGATGCTCTGTTAGCTGCGGCGAAGCTATCAGAATCACCTTGCGTCGATTGACGGAGATCATTTCCCCACACCAACGGACAAACGCCTGCTCAAGCTGAATCTGATGGAGGACGTCTCCTCCCTTGTCTCCAGCCGCGTAGCGTCTTTCGCCACCCTCCTCAGCGGGGAGGTCCACCCTCCCCGCAACGCCCCACCGGGTAGAACAAGCAAAAGCTGCTAAGGGGAGCTTCGCCCCTCGCGCCTGCAAGCCACTCCCCAATCTTCCGCGCTTCGCTTGTGCAGACCTCCGCTGCGCTCCGCCCTCCGCCTTGCTCCGGGTGGGGATACCCCTCGGCTTGCACTTGCTACCCCCCACCTTCGCCAGGAGGCGTTCGGCATGTACATGCCGCGTTTCAACGCGGACGTGCAACAGCAACCGCAACCACGAGGGAGAAGCAAGCGATGAAGAAGCCAAGCACCAGCCGCAGACCGAACATCTACCAGACCGTCACCGACCGCATTCTCTCCAGCCTTAAGGCTGGCGTCATTCCGTGGGAGAAGCCGTGGCAGACCCCACACTTTATCGGAGGCCCGTTCCCGCGCAACTTCCGTACCGGGAAACCGTATCGCGGCATCAACGTATTTTTGCTTTGGTCCAGTCCCTATAACTCTCCCTTCTGGCTCACCTTCAAACAAGCGCAGGAGCTAAAAGGCACCGTCCGCAAGGGAGAGAAAGGGACGCAGATTGTCTTTTACAAACAGCTACGTGACCGTAGGAAGGAAGACGAAAGCATCCGCGAAGCGGACGACCGCGCCCCCTTTGTTCTCTGCTACTACACCGTCTTCAACGTCGAGCAGTGCGACGGCCTCACGCTCCCGCAAATCATCGAGCAGCCCACCGCCGCCCCGGAGATCGACGCGGACGAGACGTGCGAAGCCATCGTTACCGGATGGGAGAACCGCCCCGGCCTTCATCTGACCAGTGCGACCGAGTGCCGCGCTTACTACCGGCCAAGCACCGATTCCGTCCACATGCCCGTCCGCTCCCGCTTCGTGGATGCCCCCCACTACTACAGCACCCTGTTTCACGAGCTAGTCCACAGCACAGGCCACGAAAGCCGCTTGAATCGCACCTTTGGCGACCGCTTCGGAGATGACCTCTACAGCAAGGAAGAACTGGTAGCCGAGATGGGCGCGGCCTTCCTTTGCGCCATCGCGGAGATTGCAGACGAACACACCGACCGCAACACCACCGCCTATATCCAGAGCTGGATTTCCAAGCTGGAAGAGGATAACCGCCTCATCGTTCACGCCGCCGCCAATGCTCAAAGAGCGGTGGATTCGATCCTCGGCACCACGTTTGCGGAAGAGGAAGAAGAATACGCCGCCAACGTCACCGTGTTGCAGTCGCCCGTCCATGTAGCGGCGGAACTTGCGGAGGTGGCCTAATGCAGACCATCCTCGACATTCTCAAGAAGGCCGGAGGGTGGCACCCCGGCCTGTATCTCAAGATCGACAACGCCCCATATATGGAGCTTGTCATCGAGGCGATGGACGAGTCGGGACCGATGGGACTCCCCGCTATCTCCGTAGCGCACTACGGCGAACAGAACGGCGACCTCATGCGTGACCCCGAGATGTGTTTCGAGCTTGGTTTTGCGGGAGGTGCGCACTTAGACCCTTGGTACTGGCGCAACGATTACGTTGCCGTCGAGCAATGGAGCCGCAACATCGTCCGTGACCACTACGTGTTCCTCTTCCAGTTGCATGAGCAGCACGTCCGCTTTGCGAAGACATGGGACAACAACCTGCGCTTGCAGGGATTTTCCGAAGTCTTCGATCCGCACAAACACATACGCGGATAGCCCAAGTTCCCCGCCCACGGAGCGGAGACAGGGTAGCGTGTCCGCCCCACAACTTCACAGCACAACCACGCCCAAGGAGGGCATCATGCAGGATTCGAGCGCATTCCAGTACATCGCCATCGATCAGATTCACGAGTCCACCACCAACCCACGCCTCACCTTCGATCAGTCGAAGTTGGAGGAGCTTGCCGAGTCTATCCGGCAGCATGGCCTCATTCAGCCTGTCACCGTGCGGCCCAACGCAAGCGGCTTTGAGATCGTCGCAGGAGCAAGGCGCTTCCGTGCCTCGCAGCTTGCCGAACTCTTCTCCATTCCTGCCCGTATCGTCGAACTGGACGACGCCGCCGCAATGGAGTGGCAGCTCGTTGAAAATTCGCAACGAGTCGACGTGCATCCGTATGAGGAGGCACAAGGCTTCCAACGATTGCTCGACATGCCCGGCTATGACGTGGCCGCGCTCGTCTTGAAGTCTGGCAAAAGCGCATCGCACATCTACGCCCGTCTGTCTCTCTTGCAACTCATCCCCGAGGTGGCCGAAGCCTTCGTGCAGGAACGCATCACGGCCAGCCATGCGAACTTGCTTGCACGTCTGCCCCAGGAGCACCAAGCTACCGCCTTTGAGCAGTGCTGGCGTAAGGACTGGCAGGACAAAGAGCCGCATCTTCTCCCGGCCAAGCATCTTTCCGCTTGGATCGAGACCAACCTCTATCTCGCCCTTGCGGATGCTCCTTTCGACCGTGAGGACACCTCCCTAAACACCTCTGCCGGAGCTTGCGTGACTTGCCCCCGCCGCAGCGGTTTCAATACGTCCCTCTTCTCCGATGTGCAGGGCGACCAGTGCCTCGACGGTCTCTGCTACCAGACCAAAGTTGCCGCGTACATCGACCGTGAGTTGGCCGCACATCCGCACCTTGTCCAAATCGAGACGACGTGGCGACCTGCGAAAGAACAACGCCCCGGCGTTCTCGCCAAGCACTCCTACCGCGAACTCGACACGCCCGACAACCCGGACGCAGAGCCGCCGTGCGAACACACCAAATCCGCATTGATCGTCTTCGGACGCCATGCCGGAAAAACCATCACCGTTTGCACCGATGACGAATGCCCGGTGCATGATCCCGCCACGGCTGCTCGTGTCAGTAAGCAAGAAGCGGAATACGAACAGCGTCGTAAGGAGCATGAAGCGGAACAGCGGCGACGCGAGGAGGAACGCGAAGCCGATTTGGAGAAGCAACAGAAGCACTACGAAGCCGAACAGAAGCGACGGGAGAAGTTGAGCAAGGCACGGACAGCGACCTTCGAGCGCATTCTCGACCAAGCCCCAGCCATGTTCACCACCGCGCAGCTTCGCACCTTCCTGCGCTTGCTTGTCTACATCGACCCGTACAGCTTCCTTGAGGAGGTAGCTAGCCACTTCGCCGGGAACGACGAAAACGCACAGCAGACCGACGAGGAAATCGTACTCGCCGCACTGGAAAACACCGCAGACGACAAGCTAACCAGCTTTGCCCTGCGTCTGGCCCTCATCGACCACGTCAGCATCCCCCGCGAAAACGAACCAGACCCATTGTCCGAGGCCGAGGGCGTATTCGCTCCACCACAGCCGAAGTCTTCCAAGCCAAAGAGTGCGAGCAAATCTAAGGAGACGCCCAAGCTCGTCAAGACTCCTCAGAAAAAAAGCCCTGCCAAGAAGCAGAAGGCGGCGTAAGCGAAATGGGAGCGGCGACGCCCCCATTTCGCTCAATCACAGCTTGTCCGGAGTTTCTCTTCTGGCACAACAACGGCGCTTCCGCGCCGCGCCGGGAGAAACCGCTTTGGTTTCTCCCGGACTCTCATCCCGCCTTCTCTCCGGCCTCCGCTCGCTGGCTGCGCGGCAGGACGACGTTCCCCCTTCCCTTGGTCGCGACAACCGGAGATCAATTGATTCGCGCCACGAAGGTTGAAAAGGGACAGACCATTCTACTAACGGGTGCCGTGGGGAGCGTCGGACGTATGGCACTGTTTTCCGCGCTCGAGATCGGAGCTAAAGTCATCGCGGGTGTCCGCAAGGCCCAGATCAACGAAGCCCTCAAGGCGGGCGCAACCGAAGCGATTGATGTGAATGATGACGCCGCGATCGCGAAACTTCCAGTGTTGGACGCGGTCGCCGACACAGTTGGCGGAACAGTTACGACGAAAATCATCGGCAAAGTGAAACCCGGCGGCTTCCTCGCAACGGTGACATCGGCACCAGCGAACGCCTCTGAGTTCAAAGTTACGGTCAAGGCCATTAGCTCTGCGCCCGACCCAAAGGCCTATGTCCACTATGGAACTGCAGTCCGCGACGGAAAGCTTGTGTTGCCTATCGAAAAGACCTTTCCGATGGCTGAAGCTGCCGAAGCTCAGGCATTTGCGGAAAAGGGAAACGTCGGCAAGGTCGTCCTGACGGCCTGACTCGCTCGATTCACGTTTCTGTGTGTTTCAGGCCCGCCCGAAACACACAGAAACGCTTATCCATTGCCAGGTGTCTCCAGAAAGATCCTCTTCGGTGACATAGCCACAAGAGGACGCAAATTGGTTAGGGCTACCAGATCTGACAAGTCTTCGCAGGCATCATGGGTTGTCCCACCTTACAGGAGAAAGCGTTCCCAAACTGACGCATGTTCTGCACCGATCCGTTCACCCGGAACTGGTCGAGAGAGTGCGGATCTGTCAACATGAGGACTCTTTCGCGTTCCGGGCGAGTAGCTCCGCAATATTCCTGCCCAAAGGCAATAAAGAATTGCTGTTCGGGGGTGAAGCCGTCAGCTCTATCGGCAAGAGCGATACGTTTTTTGGCCACAGCTTCCAGCATTGCCAGGTAGGCAAGCCGAAGCCCTCCATTGTCAGCAATATTCTCGCCCAAGGTAAGCTCCCCATTAACGTGGAGATCACCTTCTGCAAAGTTTGAGTATTCCTGTACAAAGCAGGAGGCTTTCTCATCAAACTTCCGCTTGTCATCGGCGCTCCACCAGTCAGCCAGGCTGCCGGTGTAATCATAATGAGCGCCAGAGTTATCGAATCCGTGGGTGATCTCATGGCCAATGACCGCACCGAGATGACCGTAGTTAGTGGCGATTGTACTGGTTGCATCGTAGGACGGCGGTAGAATCGAACCGGCATTCACATTCATGCTCAAGCGAGAGTTCGTCCAATAGGCACCTGAATAGATAGGACTCATCGCGAGTTCTGTCTTATCGGCTGGCTGGCCGATCCTTTGAAAGGTCCGCTGTGCATTCAGCTGCGCCGCTTTTAAATAGTTCGCGAGCGGGTCGTTTTGGGTTACGGTGACAGCCGACCATCCATTCCACGGATCGAGCCGAACAATGTTATTGGTAATCGCGTCAACTTTCCGTTTTGCCTGTAACTTTGTGTCCGGGCCCATCCATGAAAGGCCATCGATCTCGTGTGTCAGCGCGGCTTCAACCTGCGCGACCATCTGATCAACGGATCGGATCTCGTCCGCAGAGAACATCTGGTGAATGACTGCGCTGGACACAGGGCCTGGAATGTCTGAAGTAATGGATGACAAGCATCGTCGCTCTCGCGGTGCCTGTTGTTTCATCCCCAACATTATCCTGCCCTCAAAGGAGAACTTCTCGTCGTCTAGGGCCACCGGTAAGTCCACACCGGGAATGGAGGACAATACTCTCCACCGCAGGAACGAGCGCAGAGTCTCAAGGTTCGAGGTGTTGATCACCTCCTCCACACGTTGAATATAAGCAGGAGACCACACATTGATTTTGATTGGATACTTAACTCCAATTCCTGCAAAGTACTTCCTCCAGCCCAAAGCAGGTGTGAGATGCTCAAGCTCATCCAACGTAAACGCATGGTAACGAGCTACCGGATCGCGGCGAATTGCGGGCTCCGGGAATTTCCCTACCAACTGTACTTCAAGCGAGACAATGTTTTCCGCCACTGCCCGGCTATGTTGTGCGTTCTTGCCAGACAACGCCAGAAGCGCTGCGATATGCGCGACATACTGCTGCCGCAGAGCGACGGCCTTGGCATCTTTCGACATGTAATTCTCGCCGGTTTGCAAACCAAAGCCTGCCTGGTCCACCACGGCGATCGTCTGGTTGGCGTGCAGTTCGTCGGCGAAGGCGTACACGCGAAAGAAGCTATCGCCTTGCACCATCTGAATTTCCGCGAGCAACGCGGGCAACTGGCTTTTGTCCGAGAACGCATCAATAGCCAACAACAGAGGCCTCAGCGCCGTTAGCCCTTTGGCATCGACTGCGTCGACATCCATACATGCCGTGTAATAGTCGCCCAGCAAACGTTCTTCTGGAGTGTGCTCTCCCGGGGATGCGTCATTCACCAGAATCCCTTTTAGAGCCGCTCGGATCTGTGCGCCTGAACTCGCGCCGGGGCTGGACTCCATTTCGTCCGCACGAATGGGATAGAGCTTGTTGAAATTACCGCAGGCAAACTTCGCGAAGTCCACACATGGATCCGCTCCAAGATCCATTACGCGTGGGTCCAGCGGGCGAAGTGTTCCGGCAGACGGCTGCAACTGCTGTGCGGACCCGACGGCAGAGAAGAGACATAACGAACAGAATTTGATGAGTAGCCGGTTTCTGGCGGAGCAAGTCATTGATGCCGACAGTCGTTCAAAAGACATAAATCGTTCCTGGTCAATCGTTGAGCCCCACGGTGGACTCGCCGACGCATAAAGCAGCCTTGCTCCGTGTGATTACAGACGTTCTGTTAAACTTAGCCGACAAGTCCGTGCCAAAGATGTGAACGGGCGCGGAGATAAGATGCTAAGTCGCTCGTGGGCCTGCCGAGGATGGCACCAAGTGAGGAATCGACGTAAGCGACTTCGCCAGCTTGAATCGCCTCGTAAGAACCTACCCAGGCCCCAACCTCCCATTCGGAAGCGCCGAGTGTTCTACGCCATGTGTAAGCCTGTTCGATCGATTCTTCCTGATATCGAAGCTGACGTTCCGTGATATCCGACAGCACCTCAGCGGTTTCGGCGAGGGATAGAGCTGATGGCCCTGTCATTGGAAAGGTCCCGATGAAGTCGTGTTCGGTGGACAGAAGAGTTGCCGCCGCTTCGGCAATCTCATCCCGCCCCACCCAGGAAACCTTGCCATCTCCGGCAGGGCCTTTAATTACGCCACTCCTGTCGAACATCTTTGGCGCTAGATCTGAATAAAAACTGTCTTGCAAAATGGTGTGCCGTATGCTGGTTTCCTTTAGATACTGTTCACTCTCGTAGTGGTCGCGGGACATGGGAAACTTCGAATTAGGAGCGGCTCCAAGAAATGACAGATAGATCACATATGGGACCCCAGCTCGTCGCGCCGCTTGGAATGCATTGCGGTGAAGCTTGGCTCTATCGCCAGGAGCAGAGGAGCCAGAGACAATGAAGGCCGCGCGCACTCCGGCAAAGGCCCGATCGAGTGATGGAATATCCCGGTAGTCGCCTTCCACTGTCTCCGCAGTGGAAAAACCTTTAAGCTTGTTTGCGTCTCGGGTGAATAGACGAACCGGCATTTGGTTATCCAGAAGCTGTTTTGCGATCGCTGAACCGATCATTCCGCTAACGCCAGTGACAAGAATAGTGGAATCGGAATTCATTGTTTTTTACCTTTCTGTGGCACAAGTCGCGCCGGAATCTATTTCAGGGGTTGCGCCCGAACATTGTTGCTGTGGCTTTGTGATGTTCCTGCAATGAAGCTGTGAATTTCTTGCGTCAGCTAAGGAATTACTCTGGCCAGTCCGGAGACTCCGGTTTTGCCGTTGGTTGGCCGCGGTTGGATTATAGGGATCCGAAACCCAAAGGTGGCGCCTCTAGCATTATTATTTATCGCCCACAGCTTTCCATTGTGGAGCTCAATGATCGACCTGCTGATGGAGAGTCCTATTCCCATCCCATCGGGCTTAGTTGTAAAGAAATATTCAAAGAGTTGATCTGCAAATTCAGGATCGAATCCGGTCCCGGAATCTTCAACGGACATGCAGACATATTCGCCGTCATGTTCCGTACGGACGACGATGGTGCGTACCTGATCATCGGCAGTGGCTAGTGCGTCGACAGAGTTGCGCAGCAAATTCAGGATCACCTGCTGCAGTTGAACTCGATCTCCAGTGATCTGAGGTAAGGTATCCGTGAGCTCTTGGCGCAACACAATCTGGCTTTTCCGGAGATCGGCTAAAGAAAGGTCAATGACGTCGCGGATAGCATCGTTCAGATCAACCGACTCAGCGACTCGTCCTTTGCGACTGAATAGCTTTCGCAGTCGTACAAGTACTTCTGAGGTACGATTTCCGTCGCGGATGATTCGCCGTGCAGCATCCTTTGCGCCGTCAATGTTGGGTGGCGAATCGTCCAACATGCCGACACAAATGTTTCCATTAGTAATGATTCCGGAGAGCGGTTGATTTACCTCATGCACGACCGATGCCGTCAGAGCCCCGATGCAACTCGTCCGAATTTCCTCTATGAGCTGTTGATTCAAGATTTCGAGCTCTCGCGTCCGCTCGGCTACCCGTCGAGCAATTTCGTTCTCTATGCCTGAGCGCGTCATCGATATTTGGAAGGCATTTTGGTTTGGCGGGGGAAAACAGTCGATTTGCGCGTGGAGGTCACTGGAATCAGAGAAATCCATGTCCTGGTCTTCCATAGATGGCTGAATTGAATTCTGGCCCGAACGACACTCGTCTTCCAGGCGTGCCTCCACCACTGATGTCGCCGGAGCATCGAGTGTGGCATCGCCGGTTTGTACCAACGAAATCCTTCCGAGGGCCGTAACCGGCATCATGCTCCTCCACAACCGAGTAATTCGCTGAAGGTTGTAACGTAATTTACCGTACCGAACGTGCGGTACACTATTCCTAAATTGATAACACCTTAGACACGAACCGAACGCGTATCCATTCCTTCGAACTTGTGTCCAAACGTTAGGAATTTCTGGTTGTGAGCTAAGAAAGGATTCTTTTTCAAACATGGGAGATTCGCTCAAAGTACAGAGGCTTGTTGCCTCAAATAGTCCGGATGTTTACACCCAAGTGCTGACCAGCCAGTGCATCGCAAAGATTTTGAAGCCAGCTACCTTTCAGCACGGCTTCCAACCCGGCAAGCTGGTCCCGTACTCCTACGGCGCTGGAGAGATGATCCTCTCTCGCCGGGACACGGCGGAGTGGGTGAGATGGACCAGCGATGCCGTTCTGCTGGTACTCGAACTGCCCGACAGTGCCCTACAAGCGGTGGCACAGGCAACCGGAGCGGATCGGATCGAGATCGAAGGCACCCCGCGCTTTGAAGACAAGCGCGTGGCTGCCTTGATTGAGGCTGTGGAACAGGAGCAGGCCGACGGATTTCCGTCGGGGCGGCTTTATCTCGATGGCATAGGACAGGCGTTAGCTGCGGCCGTCACACAGGTGCGCGGTGTTCTTCGCAAGCCACTGCGCTCCTATTCCGGAGCACTTACACCCCCTCAACTGCGAAGAGTGACCGAGTATATCCACGAACGGATCGATGAGGATATGAGTGTCATGCAACTCGCGGAAACGGTACAGCTAAGTCCGGCTTATTTTTCCCAAATGTTTCAGCGTTCTACCGGATACGCCCCGCATCAGTTTGTGATTCGGACGCGGATTCAACGCGCAAAAGAAATGTTGATTACTTCGGAGAGAAAGATCATCGAGGTAGCACTCGCCTGTGGATTCGAGACATCACAACACTTCGCTCGGGTATTCCAAAAACTCTGTAACGTTACACCGTCGGAATTTCGTCGGCAGGCGCGCCTCCCCTGAGGAAAACACCAGCTCGCAGGGCAGAGCGTGGCAGCGGTCACAAAGAGAAACCTATGTAGAAGCTGCGTTTCGTCCAAAGCCCCTCTAAAGCGATCTAAGATGTGTTCTCCTTGTTCACGCAATCGATCCGTGACCGACCTCGCTGTACACCGCTCTCCTCATAGACTTCCAACTTACCTTCAAGTGCGTTTAAAAAACCGGCTCCTCGCGGCTAAAGCGTGGGACCACGATGACGGAAGAATGTTGGGTCGATAAATACTGATATCGCCAGAATCCTTTCGTCTGAAACGGGTTTAGCAATTCAAGATTTGCCGCCAAGTTTGGACCTACATCTCGCGAGTTTCTCCAATGAGGCGCATGCACGCTCGAACGGACCTGTATTTCCATTGGCAGCGTACAAGACAAAAGCTCCCTGCATCTGAGCAACCCAATCCTCGCTGAAATGACGTGCGTGCTCTGCTGACATTCCACTGTCGCGAGCCAGATCCGCAATCGCCCCCAGCCAGAGATCAAAAACCTCACTAAGTATTTTGCGAGCTTTTCCGCAGACGCTTGAGCCTGCGAGTTTTCCCGGGACACACGGAATCTTTCCGCCCTCGTATATGATTTCAATCGCCTCAACAATCTTGCGGACGCGGACACTCAATGATTCCGGGGAGTCTGCAACTTCAGAGATCGCCTCCTGAACAGCAGCCTTGACTTGTGCGAGCACAGCCTCAACCATCTGCGCCTTCCCCCCAGGAAAGTGATGGTAGAGGCTCGATTTCCCTAAACCAGTTGCGCGGGAAAGATCCGCCAATGAAGCACCCTCGAACCCTCGATCGCGAAATACCGTGAATAATTGATGAACGATTTGCTTCTTTTCATTTACGTCTAGTGCAAGAGGCATGCGGCGCTCCAGACGATACATCGGCTGATGTCAGAAGAGGTCTCGAGAAGTATCGTTATAAAAATTATCCCACGTTTAACGAGCTTTCCCCCCCGCTAATGACCCACTGGAGATATGGTTCCTCCATCCCGCGTGAACTATTGGCTATGCAGCAGCAGGTTTTCGTTAGAGCGCCGTTCAGCGTTTGTCATAGCGAATCATCTTCATAGTGTCTGCTTGCAACTTATCCATGAAAGGCTTCGCGCTTGGTGCCGAAGTGAAGCTCTTCATCGAGGCATCGGCATCTTGTCTGGATCTCCAGTGGACGACGACCAGCCATGTACCGTCTTCACCTGACGCCGACTCCCGCGAAATAAACCCGGGTTGCTTGGCGACATGTTCTCGGCCAACCGCTTTGTCCATGTTTGTGAATTCCTGAGCACTGACGCCCGGTTTCAATTTAAATGTTACTACCTCGATGACCTCGCTCGCCGCATGAGCCACTGCCGTCATCATGAAAAACACCGCGCCCATAATAAGAACTCTTGTTGCATGTTTCATAATCTCTCTCTTTTCTGGGTTTTGACCATCGCTTTGACATTACCGAAGATGGACAAACGGGTGAGATCATACTCACCTTTCGAACAACCATCGGTGCATCCCAAGAGGTCGAATCCACATTTAATCTCCGCGGAGACGTAACGTCCTCGCGGGATCCTCTTTAGGATGCAGCTATCCGTATATACACGCCATTAGACGAAGGTATCGGTTGAGTGACTTTCGAAGAATCGTGAAGAACATCCGACCTAGAGTATCGAACCAGCTACCAAGGCAACACTGCTCGACAGCTTTAGCAGATGGACGATTTGTTCGTGGCGGATTTCCGCGTGAGGCGCAGCCGGACAGCCATGTAAACCAAAGCTGCCACCGAGTCAGCTTCCATCTTTCGCATCACATTGCCACGGTGTGCCTTTACTGTGATTTCGCTGATGCCAAGCAGATCGCCAATCTGTTTATTGGGAAGACCCAGCACGACTTGGAGCATCACTGCTCGCTCACGAGGAGTGAGACCGGCATATCGAAGCCTCAGAGCTGACATTTCTGCATCGCGAAGCAAAAGCGCTTTACTGCGATCAAGAGCCGCGTGAATCGCTCGCAGCAGAGCATCATCATTGAGGGGCTTCGTAAGAAATTCAATCGCACCGGCTCTCATCGCCTGCACGGTCATCGGGATATCGCCGTGACCGGTGATAAAAATGATGGGTGTTTCAGAACGGTCAGGTGCAATCTTTTTCTGCAGTTCCAACCCGGTCAATCCTGGGAGCGAGATGTCCAACACCAAACAGCTCGGGCCGGCCCGTCTGGGACAATCGAGAAAGGCCAGCGCAGAAACAAAAGTTTCAACATTCAAGCCTTCACGCCTCACGAGCACCTCAAGTGCTTCGCGTATCGAGATATCATCGTCAACGATGAAGACCGTTGCTGGCATATCTGGAATCTGCAACATAATGCATTCATCTTGTATGCTCGCGTGATGCACTGTCAATCGAGGTCTCGACCTCCGCGAAGCACGACTGGTCAGGGCTGTCTTACTGCCTTCCAGCTATAGTTCTGCTTTGAGCTTCGCTAGGCCCGCTTGAGAGATAAGCGTATCTTCATCGGATTTGCCTCCGCTGAAGGCCGCGATGAGGTAGCCAGTTTTGGCTCGCACGATCAAACCGCCGGTCCATTCGAACTCACCAGTCATGGGAGGCCTAATCCCGGTCCCGCTATCCTTGTGCGTATCGGCCACCTCGGCAGCTTTGGCGTAAGCGATGGCGAGTAGATTTAAGCCTTTGTCTCCAGCCGTTGGATCAACCTTATAGTTACCTACAACGGTCATCTTTGAGCTCCACGTCTGGATCGTCTCGTCTTGGAAGTACGCCACCACGGCGACCCCAGTGGCACCCAACTCATGCGCCCGTTCACTCATCGCCACAAGCGCCGCATCGGCAACGATGCCAAATTCATTCGATGCAGCCGCGGTCTTTGCTCCTTTCTGATGCGGCTGCGCGACGCTGAGTGCAGGTGAGATTAGAGCAGCGAGAACAAATGCAAGGATGTGCCGTTTCATCTTTCCTCCGAATTAAGCCTCACTCACATGCCACATTTGCAGGTGAGTTGACCCCCGCAGGGACGTAACGCTCTCGCGGAATCCTCTTTAGGATGCAGTCATCTGCATACACACACCATTAGACAAAGGTATCGGTTGAGTGACTTTCGAATGATCGAGAATATTCGACAAAGAGCATCGAATCAGCTACCAAGGCGACACCGCTCGAGAGATTTAGCATATTGGCGACTTGTTCTTGTCGGATTTCCGCGTCAAGCGTAGTCGGACAGCCATGTGAGACCAAAGACTCGCAGAGACCACAACTTGAAGCTTACAAAGGGCACGGCCCAAATCTTTCGATTGGGGCCGTGTCGCTATCCGCCTTTTATGTTTGTAAAGTAACGGGAGCAAAAGCGGCGGTAAGTTGCTGCTTTGTGCGCTCAAGAAGCTCCGGCAGGGGTACACGAGTTGTGTGCAGCAGATGAAGTGCGCCATTTATCGTCGCCGCGCCAAGAGTCTGCTCACCTTTCATACCCCGAAGGACTGCCGGCCCCCAAACTGCAACAAGCTTCAAGTCTCCGAACGTCGACTCATAGGGAAGTATCCCGACATTGGATATAGATGCTTGTTCGTTGAAATAAATCTGGATGATTTCGGCGCCCCGCTCGACGTCGATGTCCTCATCGGCAAGTTGGTGAAGGAAGTTTATGACCGCCCCGCCTCCCTCGAAGCTCTTAAGGGGAGCGAGAACGGACGGTGCAGCGCGGGCCATGTCCCAGATAGACGCGTCTGTGTGTGGGGGGAACTTGATCTGTCCGGCGATGAAAGCGAACTGAAATTGGTCTTGGAGATTAACGGCCTTGCGTAGGTCAATCGGATTGAAAATCCGGAAGTCTTCTTCACGGAAAGCCGGATTGAGTTCACGAGCGGCCAGGGCTAGGGCTCCACAAAGGACACCGTGGATGGTGGTGCCCTCCTGGCGAGCACGCTCATGCAGGCTCCGGGTCTCATCAACGGTAAGGGTCGTGCTCTTGACGTAGACCGCTTCCTCACACACGCGACTGTACTTAAAGTCGACACCCGGCGCCGAAGATGTTCTTGTGGAATAGCCGAAAATTTCATCGATAGGGACAGGTTCCGGAAGCGGTTCCAGGTGCTGGCCGGCGGCCGCTTTCAGAAGGTCGCGCAGAACGAAGATTAGAGACATTCCGTCTGCAATAGCATGATGGCTGGTCACGATCACAATCGAGCTCTCTGCTCCTGGCATGAAGACAACGCGAAGCAAGGGTCCGATTGCCGGGTCAAAGGGAGTGCGCAACTCGCGGGAGACTTCCTCTTCCCAAGATAAGCCTTCGGCGATTCGCAGAGGAATAGGGCTCCCGGTCCGGCGGAAGTGGGGTACTCGATTGAAACTAGAATCGATCGAGACAGTAAGCAGGGGATGACGCCGTTGCACTGAGTTGATGGCTTTGCGTAGTGTGTCCGCGTCAATTGGACCTTGTACTTCGCCAATGAGCGAAAAATGTAGCGTATTGCTGTGGTCTAACACCCAGAACAACTCTTCAACGCCACTGAGAGGGCGCACGATTTCTTGATTGCTTGATACAGTCACTTCTATTTCCTTTCATGGTAGGTGCCGATGGGCACAGTTAATAATGGTCCCGCCACAACTCGACGGTCAGTCTGTGAGCCTATCTTCGGTATGTACTTAGGAAGCAGTCCAGACTCTGTTCCGCTAAGGCAGCAATTGTGAGTGAGGGATTTGCGCATCCCGCAGCCCCGGAGATGAGCGTCCATCGACGACGAAGAGGTTCTTGTACCCTCCGCTTCGCCAAAGTCATTGCAAACGTCCCCCTAAGACGTGCAGGCTTTGCGGAGTACCTCTTCTATGCCCGTAAGCAGGCCGGGGATAGGTTCGGGGCTGGTGTGCGTGAGATGCAGTGATCCGTTGACTGTGACTGCTCCAAGGGTCTGCTCTCCGTCGATGCCACGTAGAGCACATGGCGCCCAGAGATCTACGAGTTGTAGAGTACCGAAGGTGCTGTCAAATGGGAGACGGCCGAGATTCGTGAACATGACCTGTGCATTGAACACATTGCGCTTGAGTTGATCCGCCTGTTCGACGGAGAGATTAGTAGATACCAACTTAGATTGCCGATCGATCATCATCGTGATGCTCTCCAGGCTTTTTACAGTAGAGAGGCCATCTTTCGCGAACCGCGCGAGATCCCAGAATGTCATCGGACCCTCTGGCGGGATCGAGATCTCACCCCCGGCGAGGGAGACCATGCATTGATCTTCAAGGCCGAGAATATCGCGGACCTCAGCGGGTGACATGATGCGGAGCGGGCTGTTACGCCAGCTTTCGTCGAGAGACCTACCTGCAATGGTGAGAGCCGCGGAGATAGCGGCATGGATCGTAACGCCTTCCAGGCGGCTGCGGTCCTGAAGAGCGATGGTCTGTTCCGGTGTGAATTTAATACCGTCTACGTAGGGCATTGCCGGGCGCTGCGCAACGAGAGCCGGCAGGCCGGGCTCGGTGGATGTCCTCTGTTCTGCTCCGAACAGAGTCTCGCGAGAGGGCATCAACGGCAGCTTTTCGAGGTCATGGCCGCTAAGAGAAAGGAGCATGTCGCGGAGTAGAAAGATGCGGGACGAACCATCGCACACGGCGTGATGGGAGGAGAGGATGAAGATGCTCCGCTTCTCCTGATAGAGAAGGACGGCACGGAAGAGAGGAGACTGATCCGGCGTGAAAGGCGCATTGATCTCTTCGGCGATCTCCTGCTGCCAGCGGGCATCGGGAGATGTGACTACACGGAGGGGGATGTGCTGGTGGGCAACGTGCCGAAAGTGAGGGACACGGTTGAAGGCTGTGTCGATGCAAACGGAGAGCAGCGGGTGGCGTCGTTGTATCGCGTCCAGCGCGTCGCGCCATTGCTGGACGGTTGTATGTCCGGCAATCTCGGCGGCAAGGGCTCCGTTGATGGGAAAATGCTGGTCGAAGAGGCAGTAGAGCTCTTCAAAGGCACCGAGGGGACGGAGAAGAACGCCGGCGAGAGGCTCAAGCGGTTGCAGTTCAGGAGAGGTCAAAGACATGATTCATTTCCTTTTCTGGTTTTTACAGTAAGAGACGCATCTCTCACTACTGTGGTGATGGCAATGGCCTTTGTCATCGACGCGACTCTGCAGATGTCATTGGATACAACCACTCATCAGTCACCGAGGAACTCCAGCATTGAAGCATTGAAGGTGCTGGGATCTTGCCAGGCCGCGAAGTGACTTACATTGGGAAGCATTACGAGCTTTGCTCCTGGAATAGTCCTCGCAAGATATTCGGTATGATCACGGGTTATAAACTCCTCGTGGTCGCCATCGGCGATCGCAATCTTAGGGCCCACTATGTGGGAGAGGTCTTGCTCTGTGTACCTCGGTTGACTCATTTGCATAGTTTCAACTGCGACATGAAGAACGTTGAACGCTTGAGGTGTGCTTGAGAGCTGGATGTAGTCCTCCTTCATTCGCCTCGCTAAGAGAGAAAGAAGTGGCGAAACAAAGGTGTTCTTTCTAAGGCCATCCGTGTTCATATTTGCACCAAATGCATATATCCTCGTTACCCGGGAAGGACACTTCATCGCCATGATGATGCTGACAATCGCCCCGTCGCTCCAGCCAACGAGGGCCGCTCTTTTGATATGGAGGTTATCCATCACCGCCACTACATCGGTTTGCATTCGCTCGTAGGAGAGCGGATACGGTCCAAGAGTACTCCTGCCATGACCACGACTATCGATGAGGATTACTTCATGATGAGAGTTAACTAGAGCAGGGATCTGATTACCCCAAGTTCGACTACTCGCTAGTCCGCCGTGGAGGAGAATAACCGGCGCACCTTTACCGACCGTTCCAAACCAAATACGAGCCTGGTCATGTTCGACGAAGCCTTGCCTGGCGAGTCTCGGAAGGGGCTGTTCCGCGGGCATGGTTTGCCATTTAGGTACCGACGGTGTTCCGCTGGAAAAGAGCGCCACGGCGAGACTACTAATCAACACACGTGCATACAACAAGAGCATGAACGTCTTCCTTTTTGTTCGTACGAAATACTTAGCTGCGCATTGCCTTCATTGCCAAGAGCAATCAATGCACGACACAGGCTCACGCCTTCGATCGCTTGCATTTCTCTTAATACGTTGGACAGTTGGAATCATCCTGACTACCCGTTTTCCCAGTATTGCGCACGAGAGAAATTGTTAGCGTGGCGAGGCGAATCCCACCTAACGTTGCGCTCGAGGTTGAAGACAAAAGAAGTATCCTGAAGAAAATACCTAGTCAAACGATGTCGACTTGTAAGGTTGATCGGAGCTTTGGCTTCCACAGTTACCCAACTGTGGAAGCCATGTTGGGCGGAGATGTCACCACGGGAGCGGTTGTCCGAGGTGGAAGAAACCGCCGGTGGGGCCGTCGACGGGAAGCGTTGCAAGCTCAGCGCTAGTCTTGCCGCCTTCGCCAATTTCCATTGGAGCTTGATCGCCGCCCATGTCAGTCTTCACCCATCCTGGATGCGCGGAGTTCACCTTAATATTGGTATCGCGCAGTTCGTATGCGAGGTGGACCGTGAAGTCGTTTAACGCAGCTTTGGAGGCGCTGTACGCGAATGTCTTGTAGTTATAGATGAAAGAGTTAGGATCGGCATTCAAAGTGAGTGAACCGAGAATACTAGACAGGTTAACAATACGGCCTGCGGGGCTCTTCTTGATGAGAGGAAGCAAGGACTTCGTGAGCGCCACCTGAGAGAAGAAATTCGTCTCGAATACTTTGTGAAGCAGGTCGAGAGGAACATCGGACGCACTGTGCTCGGGGCCGTTACCGGGGAATTTGCCCCCTGCGATGCCAGCGTTGTTGATAAGGATATCGAGGCGATCGTACTTGGAATTGAAGTAGTCGTAGGCAGCTTTGTGGTCGGATAAATTGGTCATGTCAAACTTGATCACATCGGCGTCTACGCCTGCGGTCCGCAACTTTGCGAGGGCGTCTTCGCCTTGCTTAAGGTCGCGGGAGCCGATGATGACTTTGGTTTCCGGGGATTTAAGATCGAGAGCGGTCTGAAAACCAAGGCCGCGGTTTCCACCGGTAATAAATGCGACTTTCTGAGGCATGTAGCAATTCTCCTATTTACAGTTTGATTCACAAGGGGTGAGGTGGTGCGGGAATCCGGATACTCGCGCCACCTCTGTGCAGGTAGGGGGCGGTATTACCGCCTAACATCGTCCTGTCGACCACGGCTTCAGTTATTGATCCTCCATAGGACCTCACTGATCAATTACAAATGGGTGCCTAAATACGTGCGTGTCAAAATCTTCGCTTTTGTCTCAGACCTCGGAAATATTCTTACGCTTTTGATTTGAGGATGGCGATCCCGTATCGCATGGAGAGTTGACTCTGCCCGACCTACCCGTGGAGCCATAGCTTTGCGCATCGAGATATGATCATCAATCATGAAGACCGTTGCCCCCCGCCAGATGCACTGTCAATCAACACGGTTGTTGCCGGATGTCGCGCCGCACCGTTGTAGGGTCGAATTCAATGCTTTTATTAGCATCGTGTCACTAAATGGCTTTGAAAGGCATGCCACAGCGCCCAGCTCAAGCATGCGAGAGCAGATAGCGTCGTCCCAGTGCGCGGTAATGAATATCACCGAGATAGGTCGATGCCTGAGTTTAAGTTCAGTGTGAAGCTGGGGTCCATTCATACCCGGCATCTGGATATCCAGAAGCAGACAGTGAGTAGATGCGACACATCCGGACCCAAGAAACTCTTCAGCCGAACGGAACGCCTTCGCTTCATATCCGAGTTGGCGAAGAAGGACGGGTAATGCTTCGCGGATTGATAAATCATCATCGACCACAGACACGAGTAAGGCATCATTCATTTGAGATCTCCCCTCCCACCACTTCATTCCGGCAACGCCGGGTTCACTGCATGGCTGTGGAAGTCGAAATGGGAGGTAAGAGCGTTTGAATTACGTTTGCCAAGGACGCAACCGTCGTGGTCGCGCCCCTGGCAAACTACATATGCCGGACGTACTCGCTCTTAGCCGTTGTAGGCTGCATGCCGAAGGTCTCCTGGCAGAGACCCAGCCATACCTCCGATAGCTGTATTCGTAAGTGCTACAACTGACAACTCGGCGACCGGATCGACCCAGAAATTTGTTCCGTATACGCCCGACCAGTTCCACGACCCTGGACCCAACCGAAGTCCCGCTGCAGAGGGGTCCTTAAGAACCGCGACTCCAAGCCCCCAACCGAAGCCCGGGCCTCCCATACTCATAGGCAGGTCGCCCAATGCATTAGTCGTAAATGCTGCCGCTGATTTAGGAGTAATAATGCGTCCGCCGCCCATCCTGATTGTTTCGACAAACTTCAGATAATCTCGCGCCGTACCAACCATTCCGACTCCGCCTGAAGGAAAAGCTTTGTTATTGAAGGCACGAGACGGAGAATACACAATTGCTCCTTTACCAAATTTGAATCGAAAAGAGTCGGTCATCCGGACCGGCGGTGTCTGAGAGTCTGCATAAGCGGTGGCTACAACAGTCCCTTTAGGCACGCTAAATTTCAAACTATCCAAACCCAGAGGATCTGTGATCGTTGTCTTGACCGCATCCTGAAGGCTTGCTTGAGCGACTTGTTCGATAACTCCGCCCAGAACGTCAATCGCCAGCGAGTAGCCCCAACTGGTGCCGGGCTCGTAAAGAAGGGGCGCTGAGGCCAACCGGCGAAGATTTTCCTCAAGCGTCAGTTCTCCATTATCAAGACCATCCGACACTCCAAGCTTGTGATAAATGCCATCCTCCGGCTCAAGAAAGCCATAGGTTAGACCAGCCGTATGCGTCATCAAGTGGCGGATAGTGATAACTGGTTGTTTTCCATCTTGCGTCTTCGGCATAAAATACGGCAGCCACTTGGAAACGGGATCTTCCAAGGATAGCTTTCCCTTTTCAATGAAAGAGAGACCGGTTACACAAACAAGGGCCTTCGTCATTGACGCGATTCTGTAGATCTCATTAGGTCCTACGACACGTTTGGCCTCACGATCTCCGAAGCCGGCTGTACGTTCGTAGACGACGTGGCCGCTTTTCGCAGCAACAACCGTGAGACCGACAATCTTTTGTGAGCTTATGATTTTGTCGATCGCGGCATCAAAAGCCGCTGCACGGTCCCACTGCGATCCTGCGCCCTGAGAAGCTATTTGCGCGAACGCATTGGACGGTAACAATTTCAATAACCCTCCGATTGCCGCAGCGACTACGAGTTTGCGACGTGGCAAATTGATATTTTGAACCTTAGCTATGCCTTCCATCTCCCCTACTCTCCTTCAGCGTCTGATGTTCGGACGCGACATACTTTCGTGTCCTAAGCTTTCAGTAGGCCTGAGAGGCGCTGCGAGAACAATTAGACGAAGGTATCGATATTGCAAATAATGCGCAGCGTAGCTGTGCGTAATGGGACGATGATATCGACCAATACCTTCGTATAGGTTGCAGCCCACTCAAGACGGAATAAACTTGGACCACCAGTTTTAGTTCTTCACCGAATTGCGGTAAAAGCAATCGCCGCAGCAGTAGACAAGACAGAATCGCCGGAGAGAAAGAATACAAATGACGACCGCAGCAACGCAATCAAGCCCAACGACTGTCTGGAAAATGGATCCCGCGCACTCTCGTGCAGAATTCAAAATCAGACATATGATGATCTCGAACGTGAAGGGTAGCTTTAGCGGCCTAAGCGGAACACTCCTTGAGAATACGACTGATCATTCTTGGAGCGAGATCGATGCGTCAATTGATATCAGCACATTGAACACAGGAGACGCACAACGTGACACTCATCTCAAGAGCGTCGACTTCTTCCATCAGGAACAGCATCCGGCGATGACCTTCAAGTCAACGACGGTTGAAAAGAAGGGGAATGAAGAATATTCCGTTACGGGCGATCTTACGATCCACGGCATTACAAAAGTGGTGACATTTGCAGTCGAAGGTCCCAGTGCGCCAGGAAAAGATCCATACGGCAACACCCGAATCGGTCTATCGGCGACAACGAAGATCAACCGGAAAGACTTTGGCCTGACATGGAACGCTGCCCTTGAAACAGGAGGAGTTTTGGTTGGGGAAGACGTGCAGATAGTTCTCGATGTCCAATTCATCAGAGCGTAGTTGTTTCCAGTCAAATCAAACGGGGCACAGCGCTTGCGTAGCTGTGCCCCGTTCGATTTGTGTCCGACGCAAAGACTGCACGCCAACTTGCCGCCGGAGTCAGGAACGACGTTGCTTCTAAAAAGTGCTGGAAGGCAAGCAATGAACATACATGCCGCCAGCATAGAGGTTTGCTATGGCAGGAGATGACTCCCCCAATCGGCCCCGTTCGATTCCTATGCACTTTCATGTGTGCATTTTTTGTGGAAGTGCATTTAGACGGGAGGAATTCGAGGGAAGGCCTCTTACCTCCGGCATATTTACTTGCCCAAAGTGCGGGAATGAAGGACCGCTTAACGTTGAAATTAGAAGCGCCGACCAACCATCTGACTAGCAGATTTCGTCATCCGGTGAGTGGCAATCTTGACTGAATTTTGTGACCGAGGTTATCGATCTTGCGCGACGTGGCTCGAACAAACTCTTTCACGAGACGTGATTTGGTATCGGAGCGAACTGCAAGATTTGTCACTAGGCGAAGATTTTGTTCTGACAACGGCCTCATAGTTATGCCGTCACGCGAGATGCGCCATGCCGCGCTTCGCGGAAGAAATGCAAGCGCTTGATGCTCCAAAATGAGCTCGGATACCTCTTCAGGGCTCATAACGTGAAAGATGTCTTTCGGACGTACATTCTTATCGGAGCCAGCGAGCAGAATCAAATCGTACAGGTACGGATTTGCATGACGACTGAGTAGTATCCAGTTCCGTCCCTGCATTTGCTCCATCGAAATTTCTCGATGATCCACCAGAAGATCGTCTATTGACATGGCGATGTAAAACGGATTGTCGGCTAGACGCAATAGGCTAAGTTTAGGTGTCTCGGGAATTCCGGTTGTGATAGCTGCGTCCAGATCCCCTGAAATTACATGGCGCGCCAATTCGTTTGAATAGTTGCTCCACTGCTTAATCCTCATCCCGGGAAATAGTGGCAAACGGATGGATAACAAAGTGGAAACGAGAAATGGATCGGTATAGGAAGACTTTCCTAGATTCAAAATTTCATCAGCACCGTTAAAGACGGCGGTTGCTACTGTAACGGCACGCTCGGTGTGCAAAATCGCTTCACGCGCCTCTTCGACGAACGCACGTCCAGCGTCGGTCAACTCGACAGATTGGTGGGTGCGATTGAAGAGCCGAAATCCCAACTGGTTTTCCAGTTCATAAATTTGTTTGCTCAGCGTGGACTGACCGATATGCAAGCGGTCGGCGGCACGCGAGAAATTCAAGTCTTTCGCCACAGCGATAGCGGCTTGAAGTAAGCGAACTTCGGGAAGAGCCATGACCATCCTCCTAGCTCAGCGATGGGAGACGGCGAACAGACAAACAGCGTCATTCGTCGATTACAACGTATGCATTTTAGTCCTCATGCATCTCGACTTGCTATAGACGACTATGCTCCAAAAGTTCTCGTTATTCTTGCGCGGAATAACGGTCTCCCTAATTTTCATTGGACGCGTGAGCACATCCCTCACGATCATTGGCTCAATTCAGGCATCGGCCAGAAGTTCCAATTTTCGTTTCGGGGACGACGGACTTCGACGCTTGGTTTGGAGTGATCTTTATGGCTCAGACTCATTACCTGCTTGACGCAAAGGAAGCTGCACAGATTCTTCGGATGGATAAGCGAACGCTGGTTCGCTGGGCACGTCTTGGTCAAATTCCAGCCCACCCGATGGGAGAGGGCAAACGGAAGCTGTGGCGCTTTGTAGAGCATGAGCTGCTGCAGTGGGTGGAAGCCCGAAGAATCAACTGTGAACGACGTCCGCCCACGAGTACCATGGGAGTAGCCATCAACGCTCATGCTAGGAGAACAGCATGAGTCGGTTTCAACAAGGAAGTCTCTTGAAACAAAAGCGCAAGAGCGGGCCGGACGTATGGGTGTTTCGCTGGTATGACGAGACCAGTGGCAAACGCACATACAAGAAACGTAATCTCGGGACGGTGAGAGATCTTCCGTCGCGCCGGGATGCGGAGCAGGCCGTCGCCGACTTTCGCGCCAACATCAATGTCGAGGTCAGAGTTCCTATCACGGTCTCTGAACTCATAGCCCACTATCGCAAACACGAGCTGACTGCCGACAAAAAGGCATTCGCCACTATTGAGTCAACCTCGATCTATCTGACGAACCACATCGCTCCGAAATGGGGCGAAAAGTGGTTATCCGATGTTCGGACCGTGGAAGTCGAAGAGTGGCTGCACGCCCTGCCGTACGCTCCAGCGACAAAGAGCAAAGTCCGGAACATCATGTCCGCAGTGTTCAACCATGCCATCCGGTATGAGTGGACGCATCGCAACCCCATCACCAAGGTCCGGGCCTCGTCAAAGCGCCTGCGCGAACCGGATGTTCTGACACCTGGCGAATTTTCCGCCCTAGTGGAAGAACTACCGCTGCGTGTAAAAGCGATGGTAATCCTGGCTGGGAGTACGGGGTTGCGGCGGTCGGAACTGGTTGCCCTCACATGGCGAGATGTCGATCCGCTCCTGATGCAGATCAACGTCCTTCGTTCATGTGTGCGGGGTCGCTTCGGAGATACGAAAACCGAGGCCAGCCGCAAACCCGTTCCACTGCACACGTCGGTCGTCGAATGCCTCGATGTCTGGAGGAAGGAATCCCGCTACAACGGCGAGGACGATTTTCTCTTTCCATCGCTTCGGAATGAGGGAAGAACGCCGGTCACTCCCGACATGATTCTGAAGAAGATCATTCGCCCCGCACTCGTCCGGGCGAAAATCATGGGCAAAAGGATCGGATGGCACAGCTTCCGTCACTCTTTGGCAACCAACCTGAGAGCGGCTGGAGCCGACCTGAAGACAGCCCAGGAACTCCTGCGTCACGCGAACTCGCGGATCACTCTCGATCTCTACACACGAGCGATCTCAGCGAACAAACGTGAGGCCAACAATAAAGTGATGGAGATGGTAATTGAGGCCGGCAAGACTAGGCTTTCAGCACCCTCGCCAGCACCCTCGCAAAGGGAACCGCTGATGTTGGAAGGCAGCAAAAAAGGTGCCGGAAACTCTCAGCACCCTTCAGCACCCTCGCGGGTTAAAACTAAGATTGTCACTGTGCCATAAACCATTCATTTTCTTTGGTTTATGGCGGGGACGACGGGGCTCGAACCCGCGACCTCTGCCGTGACAGGGCAGCGCTCTAACCAACTGAGCTACGTCCCCAAGCTTGACCCTTTGGTCTCACTGACTGCAACTCTTCGAGTGTAGCAGAACCACCCGATTCTCGTAAAACCTGCGGCGTGGAAAACTCGTGCATTAACTAGCTAACGCGCGAGTTACGTATCGCAGACACAAAGCCCATATCCATAGAGATTCCGCGCACGCACTGCAGTAAATTATTCGCAATCGCAGGTAGCTTTTGCGCCGTCACGCGGAAGGACGGACCGGAAATGCTGACGGCGGCAATAGGTTGTCGCTGCGCATCGAGCACCGGAACTGCGATGCATCGCAACCCTTCCTCCAACTCTTCATCATCGACCGCATATCCGCGGCGACGCGTCTTTTCGATCTCAGCGCGAAGAGCTTCAGCGGTGGCGATAGTACGATGCGTAAACCGCTCGAAGCGGGTACGGCGGATCACTTCAACAATGCGTTCTTCAGGCAAAAACGCCAGAATAGCTTTACCAACGGAGGTGCAATGCACCGGATTGCTCGCACCAACTCTAGTGATCATTCGAACCGAACGCGCTGGCTCGATTTTATCCAGATAAATGACATGTGCCTGCTCCAGGATGCAGAGATGAGCAGTCTCCTCGGTCTCATTGACCAGCTTGCGAAGATGAGGCTGAGCGCGATCCCGCAGGTCATATTGTTCGATGGCACGGTTTCCAAAATCGAACAGCCGCAGTCCAAGGCGAAACTTGCCGTTCACCGTTCTTTCCACCATGTGGTGTCGTTCCAAAACCATCAAAAAACGATGAGCTGTGCTCTTGTGCAGGCTCAGCGATGAGGCAACCTGTGCCAAGCCAAGAGGAACATCACTCTCGCCCAACAAATCAAGTACTGCAAATGCGCGGTCTAGGGCCTGAACTTTGTATGTTCCCTGCGGCGGGGTGTCTCGCAATGTGGTCCTCCATCTCGGTGGGTGAACTCATCTAAGTGTGCAATTTCACCCTTTGTCGTGTCAACAGGTAGGACACCATCTCATCCGTTACAGCGCACGTCTTCCACCCCGGCTATTTACCGAGGGAGGCGATTTCATACCCATTCATTCGAACAATGAAAATCGTTCCGGATAGGCGAATCAGCAGGTGCTTAGTAGCAAGGATGTTTAAATCGTACAGGGCGATTACACAGAGGCTTCGACGCCGTCACCGGGTAGCTTCATGTATCGCTTTCGAAGTAGCCATAAGCCAATGCCGATAACAGCCCACACGGTTCCTACTACACGAGCGAGATGCCCAAGATTGAACCAGAGGAAACAGCAGGTGGCGAAGCCGCAAACCCCAAGCAGAATAGGAAACCATTCCTTCAGTCTTCCCTGTCGCCAGGCATTCAGTATTGCAGCGACGTTTACTCCCATAAAAGCAAGCAATGCACCGTAATTCAGGAGTTCTGTTCCGAGCTGATAGCTGAAGCAAAGAGCTCCAACCAGACATATGCCGCCAATGAGAAGCACATTGTTACGAGGAATCCGGTTCTTGGGATGGACCGCTCCGAAGAATCGCTTAGGAAGCGCGCCATCCTGCCCCATCGCAAGCATGAGACGGGCAGCTCCGAGCTGTGAAGCCATGCCAGAACCGATTGTCGCTAATAACAGCGCACCATTCACAATTGTGAACAATGCCGGGCCACCCACACGGCCGGATATATAGACATATGCTGTATCTATATCGGGAAACACCTTGCTCTGGGGCCATGCAAGCTGTCCAACATATACTTCAATGCTAGCGAGCATTCCAGTAACAATGCATGTCCATACAATCGCGCGCGGGACATTCCGTGACGGATCTTTTGCCTCGTCTGACAAAGTGGAAATGCCGTCAAATCCAATGTAGGTAAGCACCGCTATAGATGTACCTCGCAGTAGTCCTGACGACGTAAAGGTTGATGGGTCATAGAACGGATGTGTCAGAAATCCAGCAGGATATGTCGGTAGATGGAGAAGATAACGCAGGGCTGCGATGAGTACGAGAATGATTACTATACCAAGTACAAGTGCCATGCCTGCGTTGATCTTGGCCGACGTCTCCATGCCATTGCAATTCAGTGTAGTAAAGAGCAATGCGAACAAACACACCCAGATAACATACGGTACCTCTGGCAGAAAATTGATGGCAGCTTTGCTGCACCAAATCATGCATATCAATGGATTGAGAATGTAATCCATGACCATGCACCAGCCGGTTAGATAGCCAAGGCTGGAATGAATCTCCTTGCCTACATAAAGAAAGGCCGAACCGCCGTGCGGATGGACTCTTGCCATTCGTCCGTAGCTTACAGACGTGAAAAGCATCGCTATCATTGCCAGCAAGATCGCTGTAACGACATGCCCATGCGCCTCGGCAGAGATAACGCCGTAGCTAGGCATAGGAGCCGTCGGTTGAATAAGGATGATCCCGTAAAGGATGAGATCCCAGAAACGAAGACTCCGTTTCAAGCTTGCCGGCTGATTCATGGAGACTTCGTCCTGCTTGGATGACATTCTGATCCTTATGGGGCAACAGTAGGCGATAGCTCTTCTTGCTTCACATTCCATCCTGCGATATCAACAACAGGTTTCTCTGGCGCATCCTCGGGAAGAATCGCGATAAGAGTTGCGGACTCCCCGGGCATAAGCTCGATCCAGTTGTCCGACCATAACACAGGCGCAACCAGCTCTCCCTTGCTGCTACGGATAGCAGCAGATAGCTGAAATGCAAGCCCATCGGATGGGTTCTGGAGATGAACTCTTACTTCGCGCCCCTTGCTCGTATTTACAGTCTCTGCATGCGAAGCTATCTTAACCGGCTTGAGTGCTCTTAGCGCCGACAATTCTTCATGCTTCAATGCCGGTGTATGCGTGAAGTCCGTCTTCTCCCAATCGAAGGTGGTAAGAGTCGTCGGAACCCAATAAAAATTACGGCTTACGGTCTGTCCTCTCAAGTCAACGAGCATGAGTTCCACGAATAATATCCTGGAATCGCCGGCAAATACGTTGTCTGGAATTACGCCGGCACGTGTCGAAGAATCTGCCGACGATTCAACTTCCTTCGTATCAGAGAAGATCTCCTTCAGTTGCATGTCGTAAACATGCACCGTCGAGCGTAGTTTAGGCAGAGCCTGATAGGTGCTGTTTACGACAACAATGCTGTGATCATCATAGGAATACTGAATATGCACTGGTTCGCAGGCCTTCTTGACTCCGAAATATCCGCCGCCAGCATCCAGGTAGTAGTCATACAGATGCCAGATATTCGATGGCCACGCATTATTCAACATCCACTGAACCACACCAGTCGAGGTGTATTTATTCCTGCTGTAGGCTTCGAACATCGCGCGTTCAGAGTCATACTGCATCGTCTGTGCTACCTGTACATAATCCTTCGCGTCGGTTGGCGAAGTGTACACATGGCTCATCGCATCATCAAAAACTTTAAGAGAATGAAATTCACCCCCGCCGTTATGAAAATTCCATTCTTCACTGGGCGGCCACGCGAGAGTTCCTGGAACAAATTTTTTCAAACTGACAATGCTCGGAATTGCAGGCCCAGGCCCTGTCTCCGTATTAAATCCGTAAGCACCCCCATGGCTCTGATCCACGTACCAATAGGACGGAGCAACATAATCGTAAGGGCCAGTCATCTTCACGCCACTCTTTCCGCTAACGGATGTAGGCGTTGCACTGGCAGAAGAAAGCGTTGGGTTAGGCCAATGCGTTTCCGCTTCAACCTTCAGGTAGAGCTCCTCAACATCGGACGGCGGTGGGTTATCGCTTCCATTCAGCCAAACAAGCAGGCTCGCGTGATGTCGCAGGCGCAACATCTGTGAGCGAAGCGAGGCTGCGGCAACAGTCCGGTTTTCAGGCGACCATTGATCCCATTGCTCCCATTGATCGCAGCAACACCACCCAAGCATCACGAGGATTCCCTGCTCGTCTGCTAGATTGAAAAAGTCCTCCGTCTCCAACTTTCCTTCGAGCCGAATCGTATTTAGACGTAGATCGCGTACCAGCTTGAACTGCTCTTTAAGCCTCTTTTCATCGGTGCGCAGCAGCATATCCTGCGACCAGCCGCCCCCACGTATCAGGATCGGCTTCCCATTCACGCGAAAAAGTCGGCTTCCCTTCTCCGTGAGTTCGGATGTCATCTCGCGAATACCAAAGCGAATCGCCTTCTCATCCGATATCTGGCCATTGCGAATAAAGTGGAGATCGAGAGACTCAAGATGCGGATCACCCATCGCATAGGGCCACCACACTTTTGGATTCCGGATCTTTAATTGCGGATAGTCACTCGGCAGGAACGCTACTGTGCGGTCTTCATGCGGATTCAGCGAAACCTTTTGCTCAATGTCGACTCCAGCTATTTTTCCTTTTACATCCCCCGTAATCGTTTCGTCGGTTGCGTTGTGAAGCTCGGCATAGACGGTCAATTCAGCATCAGCCAATGAGCCATCAGAAAAGTGAGTCGACACTTCCGGGGACTGCAAAGTCACAGCTCCAGTACGAACCAGGGACACATCCCCGATCAACCCCATGTCCTTATCCGGAGGTGCGGGACTCCAATCAACCCAGTTGATGCCAAGATCTTTTTCAGTCGGAGCAAACGTTTCAACGGCGAGTACATTTTGCTGCCCCGCAAGAACCTGGCCGGTGACGTCGAGATCGTACACACGATAGGCTCCGGCAATCGTTGTCGAATCCGCAATACGCTTGCCGTTAAGCCAAATGTTAGCCCGGTAGTTTATGCCGCCAAAATGCAGCGTGTAGTGACCGCCACGTCCCGCCTCAGGCAAACTAAACTCTTTGCGATACCACCATGCGCACCGATAAGGGCTGTCGGTCGGCATAGCCAGGTTTGAAAAGTTCGCTCCAATTGGATACCCACCACCAGGAATATCCCGCAAATGCGTTCCTACATAAAGATCAGGAACAACTTTAGCTGCGGATTGTGCGGCAAGGACAGTGGATGGAACCGTAATCCCGAGCCAGGACTGAACATCCAACCCCGGTTTGGAAATAGCCGCACCATCAACAGAAACCTCACACCCCGACTTCAACCGCCATCCTTCGTGCAACGGCATCGTGGTGCCGGCAGCCAGCAACGGGGAAGCAAAAAGCAGGACATTGAGGACAACCAAAAGCCGCTTTAGTACCTGAAATGCCATTATTCGTACCTTCGCTCTATGAGAAGTTGTTCGTAAGAAACGTATTCGAGCAGTACTCGTATACACGAGGCCAAAATTCTCGCCCACTAGATAGAGCAATGATCACATTGGCGCATTTCGATCACATAGTTGAACGATTAATCAAGTTTTATATATGTCCAGTTTCTGATGGGTCAAGGTATTTTTCATATTCCTGTCGTCCCATGCGAAGCAGAAGTCCAAATCAGGATGGCGTGTCGCTCTGATACAGGGCTCGCCACTTCTGCATCTTCAGGATTGCGACTCCTAAAATCGATTGGTTTGGACAACCCGCAAACAAATAATGATCATTTACGCCAAAAAATTACGCTAAAACGAAGCAATTTTGATAGATTTTTTCATTTTTCTGGAATATGTCGTCATTTTGGATTAATGTGGATGTCACATGAATTTTCCCTAAATTCAACCGTTTCATTGTTTGCAAACTCGATTAAGGAATTGACTCAACCTCATTCAAAGGAAGGCCTCCCATGTGCCGATCTATTCTCAGACAATTTTCGTGGCTGGTATTCGCACTCGTTTTTACAGCGACGTTTGCACACGCCCAAACGGTCACCGGTTCCATAACCGGCGAAGTGACCGACCCGAGTGGCGCCGTCGTTCCCGGAGCCCGTGTCGTCGCCCATAATCTAGACACGAACGTAGATTCACCGACAACTACAAACTCAACTGGCTTCTACCGCATCCAGTTTCTCCCGATCGGCCACTATCAGGTCACAATTGAAGCCAAGGGTTTCAACACGGAGACACTGCCGCCCTTCCAACTGGAAGTCCTGCAAACCACGACCTTCAATGTGAAACTCGGTGTAGGCAGTTCCGCGACAACCGTAGATGTATCCGCCGCCGCGCCTATCCTGAATACAAATGACGACACCTTGAGCGGCACTTTTACCGCCAATACCATCTCAAACTTTCCATTGAATGGCCTCGACTTCTCGGCTCTGACACTGTACGTCCCCGGAGCGGTAAGCACCGCTGGCACAGGTGGAACAACCAGCATCGAACGCAGTACGTATTACACCGACTCCGTAAACCTGAACGGTAACCGTGCCCAGTCGAACAATTACACGCTCGACGGCATCGATATGAATGAGACATTCAATAACCTGATCTCCTATAGCCCTGCCCCAGAGGCTCTTGAAGAGCTCAAGGTCATCACGGCTGACTCCCCTGCAGACTACGGCAACGTAAACGGGGCAGGCGTCGTGAGCATACTCAAGAGCGGCACCAACCAATTCCACGGCTCGGCTTACGGCCTGGTGCAGGACTACAGGCTGAATGCCAACACATGGGGGAACAAGAACCAAACCCCCGTCATTCCAATCAATCCCTTCTCTCAGAATCAGTTCGGAGGGACTTTCGGTGGTCCGATCAAGCGGGATAAACTATTCTTCTTTGTCGATTACCTCGGATCGCGCTTCCATACGGGGGGCATCGGTTCGACCAGTGTATTCACACAGGCAATGCGGGATGGTGACTTCTCTACCCTGCTCTCCGCATCAACACCGATCCAGCTTTATGACGCACTCAATGGTTTCAAACCATACGCCAATAACCAGGGCATTCCGACCATCAATCCTGTAGCCAAGTTTTTGTTTGCGAATCCGTCACTGTATCCATTGCCAAATGCTACCCCTACCGATGGAATCGCAAATAACAACTACCAGGCACCCACGCGTAACTTCAAAGCCAACAATCAAGGTGACATCAAGATTGAATTTGATCCCCGTGTGAAAGACAAGATCTCCGGGTTCTATTCAATGTCCACCGCCTACGATGGCTCGACACCTGTATTGGCCATTAGCTTTCCTGGCGTCAACCTTTATCCAACCAAGCTCTTTGGCACCACCTGGGTTCATACGTTCTCCCCTGCTCTGATTAATTCAGCTCGCATCGGATTTACGCGCACAGTATGGGCTCAAAATTTTCCTCTCGATCCGACAGGTCTATTTGGAACCTCTGGCAACGCCAAAGTAGGCATCACTTTCCCAGATCAAGCCTTTAACGGCTTCTCCTCCCAGAACATCACTGGCGGCATCTTTGCAGGCGGCAACCCTGTTTTCGGTGGCGGTCTCATCGATAACACCTATAGCTACATCGACAACATCACCTGGCAGCGCGGTCGTCACCTCTTGAGCATGGGCGTACAAGGCCTGCGCTATCAGAACAACTATCCAACCGCCAACAACAACGGTTACCTGGGTTCTTTGGGCTACAACGGAAACTACACCAAGGACCCCACGAATGCCAACTCGGGATACGGTGGTGCCGACTTCCTGCTCGATCGCGTCAGTTCAGTCGCCGCAACTAACACCAGTGTCAACGTTGGCCAGCGTCAGTGGCGCGTGGCAGGCTTCGTCAACGACGATTTCAAATTGTTTCCGAATTTGACTTTGAACTTTGGCATACGATACGAATTCGATGAACCCTGGGTCGAGTCCAACAACAAGACCGGAAACGTCGATGAAATTACCGGTCAAGTGCTATACGCGCATAGCGTTCCAATCGGAGCGCCAGCCGGATCCGGCGTATGCACCAACCGCGCTTGCTACGATCCAAACTTCCGGCAGATCATGCCGCGCGTTGGTTTCGCTTATCAAGCCAATGACCGATATGTAGTTCGTGGCGGCTATGGTGCAACCAGCTTTTTCGAAGGCAACTCTTCGAACCAGCGTTTGACTTCCATAACCCCCTTCATCCAGGCAATTAACTTCAGCCTTACGCAGCCTACCGCTACAGATGTCCCAACTCCCCTCAACGCGGAGACCGCTTTTAGCACGCCGGCAACCGCAGGTGGAACATACAACGTCTATCCAAAGAACATCCAGCCCGCCTACGTGCAGGAATGGAATCTGACGATGGAATATGCACTGACACGCACACTCTCCTTGCAGGCTGGTTACCTCGGCGAACAGGGTCAACACATTGAAGACTACGGCAACCTGAATCAGTACCGTGTCAACGGCGATCAAACATCCGCTCCGTTCTACAACAGCCCATATATCGGCATCAATTCGCCTCAGGCAACTGCCGTTGACGCCAGTAAACTTCTCGTAACCGAATCGCGCGCCATGATGAATTTCAACGCGCTCGAGGTTGTTCTGCGACAACGTCAAAGCCATGGACTGGAGTACACGCTAAACTACACATATGGCAAATCGATGACCAACAGTCTTGGTAATTTTGCGTTGAATGTGAACGGATACAGCGGCGCATTCCAAAACTACTACGACAGTGCCGCCGACTACGGACCATCGGGTTACGATGTAACCCACAACGTTTCGGGTAATGCCGTCTACGCGCTGCCTGTGGGACGTGGCAAAGAGTATTTCTCACATGCCAATCGCATTTTGGATGAGGCCATTGGAGGCTGGAAAATCGCAACCGCAGGTGTAGCGTATTCGGGATTCCCGGAAACCGTTACCTCTAGCATCAGCAGCAACTCTCAAAGCTACGGCAATGAGCGTGCCAACCAGTATCGTCACATTAAGATTGTGAATCGCTCCATCGACCACTGGTTTGGAACAGATCCTTCCGCTCAACCCTGCACCACGCCAGGCGTGGATAACGGTGTTTGTGCCTTCGGCGCCCCGGCAAACAGCACCTTTGGAACATCCAGGAACGGCTCTGTACGCGGCCCAGGATATCTAAATGTGGACATGTCGGCATTCAAGGACTTTCACATCATAGGCGACCATTCGGTAGGCTTCCGATTTGATGCCTTTAACGCATTCAACATTGTGAGCTATGGCAACCCGGATACCGGCATCAATAACACAACCTTCGGCGATATCGGACAACAGAATTCGATCCGGTCAACCGAGCGGCATCTGCAATTCTCGGCACACTATAGCTTCTAACGATGTAGGCAGCCGCGAAACATCGCGGCTACCTCTTATGAAACATTTCATCTCTCCGGATGTCTCGCCTAATATCTTGGATCACGAGACATCCGGGATTTTTTAAAGGAACAGGACTAGGCAATCATGGAACTCGAAATATGTGTGGACTCCGTGGAATCAGCGATCGTAGCTGAAAAAGGAGGCGCAGACCGGGTTGAGTTATGCAGCGATCTGATGGAAGGTGGCATAACCCCGAGCAGCGGCTTAATTCATTCCGTTCGATCAAAAATCGATATCGGTGTCTTCGTCATGATCCGTCCACGCGGCGGAGATTTGTATTATTCGGATTCTGAATACGTTGTCATGATTCAGGACATCGCAGATGCCAAACGCCTCGGAGCAGACGGTGTCGTGTTAGGCCTACTCACCGTCGACGGGCATGTAGACGTGCTTAGAACGGAAAAGCTCGTCAGACTTGCCGCCCCCATGCATGTAACCTTTCATCGCGCCATCGACATGGCCGTCGATCTCGATCAGGCCTGTGAAGATATCATCACAACAGGTGCTCATCGTATCCTCACCTCCGGCGGCAAACAGACTGCGCCCCTCGGAAGCCAGAAGATAGCAAAAATGGTTGAGGCCGCTCAAGACAGAATAGGCATTATGGTAGGAAGTGGACTTCGTACTAACAACATTCTTGAAGTTGCTAGAGCCACAGGAGCGCAACAATTCCATGCCTCTCTACGCAAGCGAGTCGCCAGCCCGGTAACCTATCACAACCATGTTTTGAACATGGGCAGCCGCATGGGAGAAGAATTTCAACGCTACATCGTCCTGGAAGAAGAGGTCCGAGCACTCAGACAAGCTCTCGATGAAGTTGCCTACCTTTCAAACCAAGACCAAGCCACGCGATAATCGACGCAAACCCAGCCCCACAACAGTCGTACACCGATTCAATCGTTTTCATTGCTATGTCATCCAAAACTGACGAACGCGCAAATAAAATACTGCGATTGCTACTGAGCCATGGAAAGACCTCGATCGAAGATCTGACCGAAGTCTTCGGAACCTCCCCTGCCAGCGTACGGCGGGATCTTGTACGACTTGAAGAACGAGGCCTGGTTCACCGTACTCACGGCGGAGCTATGCTCGCAGAGCCAACCGTCTACGAACCATTTCGCTTTGACGCGTCTTTTCGTATTCGTGAAGATCGCTTCTCTCAAGAGAAACAACGTATCGCTCAAGCCGCGGCTCAACTTGTTCTCGAAAACGAAACCCTCGGCTTCACAGCGGGAACGACGACCACCCAGGTTGCTCGAAGCCTCCGCCACCGCAGCAACCTGCATATCATCACCAACGCAGTAAACATCGGTATGGAACTAAGCAGCAGCAATGGCCTCGATACAACACTCACCGGAGGTTGTATGCGCTGGGCAGACGCATTCTCTCTGATTGGTCCTACTGCAATCGAGAGTCTGAATGTTGTCGTAATGGACCGTGTATTTATAGGCGTATGCGGCATAGATGCCGTTCGCGGAGCAACCACCATCGAGGCAGATGAAGCAGCCGTCTTTCGCGCCATGACGCGTCAGGCAAAGCAGGTGGTAGTCGTCGCAGACTCCAGCAAAGTAGGCATGGTCAGCCCTGCTGTAATCTGCAGCGTAACCGATATTGATCTGCTCATCACCGATGATGGAATCTCGGAAGAAGCACTGCTCGCCTTTACAAAGAGCGGAATCGAAGTGATGCGAGTCTGAATCGCATCACTTCGCCGTGACGGCGCCAGTGAAATATAACTGAAACTCCCGTATCTGAGCTTCTGAAGTACTGGACAGAATATTCAAACGCACTCTGCTCGCAGTTACTGGTGCGAATCCATCAATCTTCTTGTGGCCAATCGCTTCTGCACCGGCAACTCGCTTCCACTTACCTTCCGACCAGACCTCGATCGCATACTTCTGCACCTTCTGGCCGTCATTCAACCACTCCATAGTAATGGCATGGTCAAAGGTCACAGGTTTCGCAAAGTTCACTTCGAGCGTTGCATGGTGCGATCCTGATGGAGCAGTCCAGAATGTGTCAGGATCATTATCCAAGGCCACCGATATTTCTGTCGGACCCGCCGTATGAGCAAGAGCAAGATTATTACCGTAGCGCTTGTGGATCGCTTCGCCAAACTCTCTGAGTCGCGCAGCATCCGAGTCAGGCAGCAGCCCTCGACTATCAGGAGCGACACCCAGCATCAACTGCGCCCCGCGGCCCACTGTCTGCTCATACGTATTGACCAGTTCATCCACGCTCTTCAGTGATTTCTCATCATCTGGATGCCAGAACCAATGCAAGTCTCGCAGCGGAGTATCCGCCTCAACCGGACGCCAACGCAGATAGCCGTGCCGATCAATCACATTCCAGTTCTCATAACCTACGCGGCCGGATTCTGTCCCGACCCAGCGCGCATCTCCGTATTCAAACAACGCCGTATCCGCGAAGACAACCGTATTCGGCTGATATGTTCGCAGTGTCTCCATAATCTTTGGGAAGTTATAAACATGGCCCGCGCTCCCTGCCCCATCCAGCCAGAACTCCACAAGATCACCGTAATTCTGCACCAGTTCCTCTAGTTCGGCCAGGTAGTACTTGTCATATTCCGCGGAGTCTTTATATCGCGGCTCATGACGATCCCAGGGAGAGAGATAAACTCCAAATTTTAAACCGTACTTACGCGCAGAACGTGCAACATCGCCGACCAAATCCCCCTTGCCATCCTTCCAGGGGCTGCTCTTTATGCTGTACTCTGTTTGGCCTGTCGGCCATAGACAAAAACCATCATGGTGCTTCGCCACAAGCACTACATACTTCGCACCCGAATCACGAATCGCCTTCATCCATTGATCTGGATCAAACTGGGTCGGATTGAAGACCTTTGGATCAGCTGTTCCATCGCCCCACTCTCTATTGAGAAATGTATTCGTCGAGAAGTGGAGAATCACGCCAAATTCCAGATCCTGCCATGCCGTTTGCTGCGGAGCGGGCTTGATGTCAGGGAAACTCTGCGCCGTGGCGAGTCCTCCAGCCAAAACCCAGCACAGGCTCGTTGCTACCACTTTCTCAAACATTCTCGAAGTAAAGCTCGACATTTTTCCCTCTCGTTATCCGTTAGTATCTCACCGCAATTTGCCGCCAGGAGAGGTGCTCTTTGCTGGTTAATCCAACATCAGCACTACAACTCATCAGTCCGCAAACCATTCGAAGCCCGACTTCAAAAAGGTTTAAATGAATCGAGAAATACCGAATTAAGAATCTTGAGGGATTATTGATCTCTCGGAAGCATTGATATGATCATTTCTAGCCGATATGATCAATGGGCAGGCCCCATCCTGCCATGATCCGTAAAAGTTAGCACTTTCTGGTTGAACATCGTTGTTTTTCAAATCATCTCTATTCCCTGCCCTCAGTACTCGACTGCTGAGGGTCACCTTGAGTGTTGTTTGTAGTCAGAAAATTCGAATAGGCACTAACCCTGAATGAATACCTTCTTTTTTGAGCTGTGCGCCGAAAGCCTCCAAGCCGCCAGAATTGCTGAGGCCGGTGGCGCCGATCGTGTCGAGCTATGCCACCAGCTATCCGCCGGCGGTATTACCCCAGATTTCGCCACCATGGTAGACACGGTTCGGGCCGTCTCCATTCCCGTTCACATGCTCATTCGCCCACGGGCAGGCAATTTCGTCTACAACGACACCGACTTTACCTTAATCAGGGAACAGACACTGCAAGCGAAAACCGCAGGCGCAGCCGGAGTAGCCATCGGCCTGCTGCTCCCCGATGGCCGCGTCGACGTCAAACGAACCCGCGAAATTGCCGAACTGGCAGCACCTCTGAAGATCACCTTCCATCGAGCCTTCGATAAAGTGCTTGTACAGGATGTGGGACTGGAGGATGTAATAGCCGCGGGAGCGGATTGTCTCTTGACCTCAGGAGGCAAGGCCAACGTTCTCGAAGGGGCAGATCAGATCAGTGCATTGAGAGAGCAAGCCGGCAATCGAATCACCATCATGGCTGGCGGAGGACTTTCTCTCTCTAACATGCTTGAGGTCGCTCGCAAGACAGGCGTCACATATCTACATGGTTCGCTCATCCGCAAAGCTGCCAAATCCCCTGTGCCTGCTGCACAAACGCATGCAACAACCGATTCAATCTCGATGGGAGATGTCTTCTTAGAAGATGTAAAGCTGGCAATCAGCCGATTGAACGATGCTTTCCAGTCTGAGCAGGTAAGCTCCCATAGCTCCCAATTGACACGCTAGCTTCACAGTGACAAGTACCTGCCATATGATGATCCAAACATCAGTACAGTGAGCGATGATAGAGGTGGAAGTTTTAAATTTTCTACTTATTGGAGCGTTCGGATGTCGCCCATTCTGCCAAGTCGTCGTAGTTTCGTCATGGGTGCTGCCGCCCTCACCATTCAGGCTCATGGACTAACCGCCATGGCGACCGACAGTCTCTCGACAGCGATACCCTCAGCCTCGGCATTACCTCACGCACGGCCAGCGCTCGCAGATCGCAGATTTCAGAGCCCCGCGGTTGAAGCACTCATCACGCGCCTAAAGCCAAAGATCGCCGACGCGAATCTTGCAACAATCTTCGAGAACTGTTTCCCCAATACCCTCGATACGACCGTGACCGTAGGCACCTTTGAGGGCAAGCCGGATACCTACGTAGTCACCGGCGACATCGATGCAATGTGGTTGCGCGATTCATCTGCGCAGGTGGTTCCCTATCTTCCGCTGGTGAATGAAGACCCAGGCCTGCGCACCTTCGTAGAAGGATTGATTCGACGCCAGGCGCGGTTGATTCTGCTTGACTCATACGCAAACGCCTTCCTGCACAGTCCTTCTGACCCGCCTCTGAGTTGGGCTGTCAAAGATGTAACAACACACATCGCCGGGGTGGGCGAGCGTAAGTGGGAGATCGATTCGCTCTGCTATCCGATTCGCCTGGCCTACGGCTACTGGAAAGCCGCCGGATCTGGTTCGATTACATCGGCCGGCAATCCATTTGACAAGCAGTGGCAGGCCTCCGCATGGAAGATCGTCCAGACCTTTCGCGAACAACAGCGCAAGCATGACCAAGGCCCATATTCCTTCCAAAGAGAAGCTCTTGCTCCAACGGACACTCTGCCACTCAGTGGGTTCGGTAATCCCGCTAAACCCGTGGGCATGATCTTCTCTGGCTTTCGTCCTTCCGATGATGCCTGCGTCTATCCGCTCTTCGTACCCGCAAATCTTTTTGCTGTAACCAGCCTTCGTCAATTAGCGGAGCTGGCGACGCACACAGTCCAGGACCAGAAGCTGGCAGCCGAATGTCACGCACTCGCAACCGAGGTCGAAGCCGCCGTGCGCCAACACGGAATCGTTCACAATCCTGAGCATGGCGAGATCTGGGCCTATGAAGTGGATGGCTACGGCAACGCATTGATGATGGACGATGCCAACGCACCCGGCCTCTTGAGTCTCGCCTACCTCGGCTGCTGCAAGCTGGATGATCCGCTATATCAGCGCACACGCAACTTCGCGTGGAGCATGGCCAATCCCTACTTCTTCCGCGGCAACGCAGCCGAAGGCATCGGTGGTCCTCACGAAGGACTCAACAGCGTCTGGCCCATGTCGATCATGATGCGCGCCTTCACTTCCACCAGCGATACAGAGATTCGCCAATGCCTGCGCTGGCTCCGCGATACAACCGCGGGAACAGGCTTCATGCACGAAACCTTCCACCCGGATAATCCATCGCAATTTACACGCCCCTGGTTTGCGTGGGCGAACACTCTCTTTGGCGAACTGATCGTCAAACTATCCACGGAAAAACCTCACTTGCTCGCAGAGAAGTTATAGCGATGAAATTGCGCCTCCTGCTTGTAGCGATAAGCCTTGTACTCCCGACGCTTCCGGTACTCGCTCAGCAGGAGTGCGCCGCAACACTCACTCCGCAACAACTCGATCAGAAGATAGAAAACCTGATTGCACAAATGACTCCAGAGGAGCGCATCGCACAGTTACAGGATCGCGCGCCCGCGATCCCGCGGCTGCACATCCCTGCATACAACTGGTGGAATGAGGGACTGCACGGTATCGCACGCAATGGCTACGCAACAGTCTTCCCACAAGCGATAGGCCTTGCTGCCACCTTCGATCCAGACTTGCTGCAACAAGTCGGCAACGTCGTATCAACAGAAGCGCGCGCCAAGTTCAATTCGCACAGCGACGTCGATTCAGCACGCTATGCAGGTCTGACCATCTGGTCCCCGAACATTAATATTTTTCGTGATCCACGTTGGGGACGCGGACAGGAAACCTACGGTGAAGATCCATATCTGACCGGCGAATTGGGAGCTCACTTTGTACGCGGCATCCAGGGGCCAGATGGCTTCTACCGCAAAGCCGACGCAACTCCAAAACACTTCGCAGTTCACAGTGGCCCGGAGTCCATCCGCGACGGCTTTAACTCCATCGTGAGCCAGCACGATCTCTCCGACACATATCTTCCAGCGTTTCGCCAGCTCTCGATCGAAGGCCACGCCGATGCAATGATGTGTTCCTACAATGCCATCAACGGCATCCCATCATGCGCCAACACCGCACTATTGCAAGATCGCGTACGCAACGTCTGGGGATTCAACGGCTACATTGTCTCCGATTGCGATGCAGTAGATGAGGTCACGGAATATCTGCACTACACAGCCGACCATGCCCACGGCGCTGCAGACTCACTCAAAGCAGGCACTGATCTGAATTGCGGCAATGCCTACAGCCACCTCAATGAATCACTGAACCAACACCTCATAACGCTTCCCGATATTAACCGTGCGCTCCATCGTCTCCTGCTCGCGCGTTTACGCCTGGGAATGCTGCAGCCAGCGGACTGCTCTCCTTATTCAAAGATCTCATCGAATGAAATCGATACAGAAGATCACCGTGCTATTGCACTCCGCGCAGCCGAAGAGTCAATCGTTCTTCTCCGCAACAACACGACGACGGATACATCAACACCTACTCCTCTGCTGCCACTCAACCTGCACGGAAAACGCATCGCGGTCATTGGCCCCACTGCAGATATGCTCGCAACAATCGAAGCCAACTACCACGGCACAACCCGCAATACACAAACCCTTCTCGAAGAGTTAAGGCATTGGCTGCCCCAGAACGCGATCATCACCTACGCGCAGGGAAGCACACTCGCGCAAGGTGTCAGCGTCCCAATCGCCTCAACAGCCTTCGTTGGCAACGGTCTTCACGCCGAATATTTCCCGACTCCCGACCTCACCGGAAAACCGGCTTTCACACGCAGCGATTCCCGCATAGATTTCGATTTCGATCACATCTCACCTGCCGCTCAATCTCTCGCTGCACAGCCCGGCACGGCCTATTCAATACGTTGGACCGGCTCACTCATTCCGCCTGCTCCAGGCACATATAAATTACACGTCGCAGTCGACCGCTGCTTCGACTGCAAAGGCCACGATGCCTATCGTCTCTTGATCGACAAACAGCTAGTGCTCTCAGATGATGGGACAAAAGAACACGTCCCCGACTCGCTATCCGTGAATTGGCAAGACACACACGCTCATACAATCCAACTTGAACTGCTGCATACCGGTGAAGATCAAGGCATTCATCTCGAATGGGAAGCACCCGCAGAGGCGCAACTCGCGGAGAGCTTGCACATAGCAAAAGATGCCGACATCCTCCTCGCACTGGTTGGATTATCGCCGGCATTAGAAGGCGAAGCGCTGAGAATTAAAATCCCCGGCTTCGACGGTGGCGATCGCACCGACCTTAGTCTGCCCGAGGCCCAACGCAAGCTACTATCGGAACTGGCAAAACTTCATAAGCCAATGGTTATCGGCATCACATCCGGCAGTGCAGTCTCAACCGCCTCCATCATCTCGAACATGACCGTACCCATTGCCCTGCTTCAATTGTGGTATCCCGGCGAAGAAGGTGGCCATGCCCTGGCCAACATCCTGAGTGGCAGCATCTCTCCCTCCGGTCATCTTCCCGTCACCATCTATCGATCCATCGAAGACCTGCCCGCCTTCACGGATTACTCTATGTCTAACCGCACCTATCGGTACTTCGATCGACCAGTAGAGTTCCCCTTTGGCTTTGGATTGAGCTACTCCTCATTCCAATATTCCGCCGCAGCCCCATCGACAAAAACTCTGCGCGCCGGGCAATCCCTTCAGGTTCAAGCAAAGGTTACGAACACCGGCCACATCGCCAGTGACGAAGTTGCCGAGCTATACCTGATTCCTCCGCAAGGCAGCGGAGCGCCGCGGCTCACGCTCCAGGGCATGCAGCGCATACACCTCAATCCTGGGGAGTCGCGTTCCTTGAACTTCATGCTGACTCAGCGCCAGTTGAGCCTCGTCGACACAGATGGGATAAGAGCGGTACGCCCAGGCTCATATAAAGTTTTCATCGGAGATGCCCAACCGAAAGACTTGACTACCGATGGAACCAGCTTCGAGATCACCGGCGAAGCCATCCAGAAGCCCTGATAGCTAAGCTGTTGTCTCTTTAAACGCGAACCACTTTCACGCCTCGGCTGGTAAAAAGAGCCACATCCTCATCCGTCGCACCAGTATCGGTGATAAGAAGATGTACATCACTGACCGGGCAGATAAACGCAGGACTCACCGCGCCCAGCTTGCTCGAATCCGCAACAACAATCACCTGTTTCGACTGCTTCAACATTTTTCGAAACACCAGTGCTTCATCCGCCTCAAGTGTCGTCGCACCACGCTCGGTATCAAAACCAATCACACTCAGAAAAACCTTGTCCATATAAACGTCATTGAGAAAACTCAACGCCGCATTACCCGTCAGCGAGAACGACCATGCCCAGGACACTGCGCCACCCGTCAGATAAGTTCGAATTCCGGGCTGATTGCAAAGCTCCATTCCGATATTGATCGCGTTCGTAACCACCTGCAGATGATGCCGGTGCCGCAGGCTGCGTCCAACCAGAGTTGCCGTGGTGCCCGCGGTCAGCCCGATCGTCTCATGCTCTTGAATTAGTTCCGCTGCCGCCAGACCAATTCGGCGCTTCTCTTCCGCATACCGCTGTTCGCGAGCCTGGAAAGAGCGATCATACCGAAAAGGCTCATACAACAGCGGCTCGACGAGTGTCGCTCCGCCATGCGTTCTGCGAATGAGCCCACGATTTTCCAGCAAAACCAGATCTCGCCGAATACTTGGCGCGGAAGACCCAACTTCGTTCAAAATCTCTTCAATAGAAGCTGCTCCCTCTCGGAGCAGGAACTTCATGATCTTTTCGGCGCGACCGTTCAGTTCTGTGGGCATACCTGAGGATTCTACCTGTGGGCAAGTGCTTACCACTACGACTTTCGCACGGCAAGATGCTTCCAGTTTAGGAAAAAGGCGCAGGTGTTTGATCAATTTGCCTTATTATGATCATTAGCTGATCTATTCTTCGCCCAAGCGAAGCAGCCGGAGGTTCATACCGGGATGCGTCAATTTCCACATGCCATGTTGCGCGAAATCTACGAACAACCCGACGCCATCCGTCGCACGCTTGCAATGTACGTAGAAGGCACAAGCCTCAAAGCGGAAGCATGGGCGCCCGTAGCCGCATGGGCTAACGCAGGCGGCGAAGTGTTGATCGCAGCCAGCGGCTCCAGCCGCCACTCCGGCCTTTGCGCCGAGGTCACACTTGAAGATCTCTCTGGCCTCGCCGTCGATGTGGAATATGCCAGCGAATACAGTTGCCGCGGCAGCGAAGAAACCCGTCATCCCTCCGTCATCGTGATCTCCCAGTCCGGTGAGACCTCAGACACGCTCGCAGCCCTGCGCGAAGCACAGAGCCGCGGACAAAGGACCCTCGCCATCACCAATGTGGCCACTTCATCCATGGCCCGCGAAGCAACCGTTTCACTGCCCCTGGGTGCCGGCAAAGAATTCGCAATCCCTGCAACCAAAAGCTTCACCTGCCAGCTCGTCGTTCTTTATTTGCTCGCTCTCAATGAGGGCTTGCGCCGCGGCAGTCTCAGTGAAGCAACCGTCGCCGCACACCTGGCCGAGCTCCAGGCGCTTCCCGATCAACTCGACGCACAACTCGAAGCCTGGGAGAAAGACATCGAAGCCCTGGCGCATAAGTACCGCAACGCTTCAACATTCCTGTATCTGGGCCGCGGAGTCCACTATCCCATCGCTCGTGAAGGCGCTCTCAAGCTCAAAGAGGCCTCGTACGTACATGCCGAGGGCTATCCTTCCGGCGAACTCAAGCACGGCCCCAATGCACTCGTCAGCGACCGCGTACCCGTCGTAATTGTCGCTACGGTCGATCGCAATCTGGAAGCCTCGCGTGTTCGTTATGAGAAGACATTACAGTTGCTCGCCGACCTGCAAACCCAGGGTGCTACCGTGATCGCCGTCGCCAATACCGGGGATGCAGACGTCGCCCGCCTCGTATCCGATTGCATCTACGTCGAGCCTCTCTCCGAACACATCTTCCCCGTTTCGGAAGTTATCCCGTTTCAGATATTCTCCTACTTCATGGCACTCGAACATGGCGTAGATGTCGACCGCCCCCGCAATCTCTCTAAAGCAGTCATCGAAGCCTGATACTACCCCTCTATGAGCCTATATTGGCGTAGCTCATAGAGGGGCAAAACCTCTCCTGATCGATAGATCGCCAGCCTGATCATCTTGCCATATAATGCTCACAAGCTGAATCCAGCCAAACTCTCCAGGGCCTGCCTGCAACGGCTCTTTGTTTTTTGAATATAGTCATTACCTCGGATCGACTTTCTTCGGAGGATTGCCCATTGTCTGCGAATGCCCGCAACAGAGTGCTCTATGGCAGGTTTCTACTTTTCATCGCAGGCTTGGGTGGTCTTCTCTACGGCATTGATGTAGGCATTATTGCCGCCGCTTTGTTGTATCTCAATAAGACGATCAATCTTTCCATCGAACAAACTTCCCTTCTCGTAGCCGCAGTGCTCGGCGGAGGTACAGTTTCTTCCCTGGTCGCGGGCTTCTTCGCCGATTGGTTCGGTCGCAAGAAAATGATGATCGTCAGCGGCTTTATGTTCGTGGTGAGCGTAGGCCTGATCGTTGTCTCGCAGGGATTCGTATCGCTTTTCGTCGGTCGCCTGCTGCAAGGCATGAGTGGAGGAGTCATCGCAGTCGTTGTGCCCCTCTACCTCGCTGAATGTCTAAGCTCCAAACGTCGCGGAAGCGGCACGGCAATCTTCCAGTTCATGCTCACCTTTGGTATCGTCGTCGCCGCGCTTACTGGCTTCTTCTATACCCGCCAGGCAGAGGCCGCCATCACAGCCGCTGCAGGCAATCAGGAATTGATCAGACTCGCCCAGAACCACGCCTGGCGCGGAATGTTTCTCTCCGTTATCTATCCCGGAATCATCTTTTTTCTCGGATCTTTTTTCCTGAGCGAAACACCCCGATGGCTCATTCGCCGTGGCAAAGTAGACGCAGCCAGGGCAGCCCTGTTGCGCTCTGTTTCGCCCGAAGAGGCTGAAATCGAGATGCGCGAAATGCAGGCGCTTATTCTCGAAAACAAAAAAGAACAAACCTCCGGTTCGCTGTTCAAGCGTAAGTATGTCTGGCCATTCCTGCTCGCCTGCATCATTCTCTCGCTGAATCAAACCACCGGCATTAACTCCGTAATGGCATACCTGGTGATCATTCTCAAGCAGGCTGGCATGACCGCCAGTCACGCTACGCAAGGGGATGTTGTCGTCAAGGTGTTGAATTGCGTTATGACAATTATCGGTGTCGCGCTGGTAGATAGAAAAGGACGTAAGTTCCTGCTCAATCTCGGCACAGCTGGCATTGTTATCGCGTTTCTTGCCGGCGGAATTGTCTTCCATAGTTTTGAATCGCAAAAACGAGATGTGCTGAGCCGCGTACAAACCTCTGTCGCAAACAACGCGCTCACCATACCCATAAACGAATCCACGCTAGGCCCGGCGGAAAATGGACGTCCGATGGCCCTGACCGTCCTTTACTCGACTGGCTCCGGCAACAAGGTAGCCACTGTACTGAGCAACGATCCCGTTCCGGTTCTGACCATCCCTGCAGATACAACGGCGACATCTCCGCTCGTTATCAAGCGCGCTCAGTATGGGCCAGTACCCACGGAAACAACCGGCTGGCTCATCACCATCTGTCTCGCCTTGTTTATTACTTCTTATTCCTTCGGCCCCGGTGTTGTAGTCTGGCTCATGCTTTCAGAGCTCATGCCCACGCGCATTCGCGCCATGGGCATGGGTATCGCTCTGTTGCTCAATCAAGGCATCTCCACACTCATAGCCGGAGTCTTCCTGCCAGTTGTAGGCAACTATGGCTACTTCGCCATGTTCTTTTTCTGGGCAGGCTGCACCACGCTTTACTTCCTGACCTCAGCATTCCTGGTTCCAGAGACCAAGGGCAAGTCACTTGAAGAGATAGAGATGTATTTCGAACGAAACAGCGTAAAGGCATAAGCCCGAACAGCACATGCATGATAACGAGAGGCTCGCATAACGGGCCGGAGACAAGCGAAATGTCGAACACCTGCAAGACATCTGTTGTACTTCGCCATGGTTTTGTGAAAACGCTCTGCCTCAGCGCAGGGCTCTGCCTGCTAATCGCCCCCGCAACCGGCGCCTTCGCTGAAACTCACCTGCTGCCGCAGCCTCGCGAACTCCACCTCTCCGGCAAAATCGACACGCCGGAAAAAGTCGAAGTCCGCGTTCCCGGCCACGATGCCGAGGACGAATTCGCCGCGAGAACCATCACCAAAGAAGCTCCGGTAAGCGGCAAGCAAGGTTATCCGGTAACCATCCTTCGCGCAGACTCCAGCAAAGCTCACGACATCCTATCCGAAGAGAAATTGACCTTTGCGCCGGAGATGACAGACCAGGGCTACATCCTGGTCATCCGCACAAAAGAGGCATTTATCATTGGATCAACCAGTGCAGGAGTTTTTTATGGCGCGCAGACCCTCCGCCAGCTCCTGACCACGAGCGATCCTCAATCCGGACTGCCCACAGGAACGATCCGCGACTGGCCTGCAATGAAGTATCGCGGCATGGATGATGACCTCTCGCGCGGTCCAGTACCAACTCTCGAGTTTCAGAAGCACCAGATCGAAATCTTTGCCTCGGTGAAGATGAATATCTACTCACCCTATATCGAACACACGCTCGCCTATGACAAAGCGCCAATGGCCGCTCCGCGCGGAGGAGCACTGACGCGCGCCGACGTAGCCGAGTTAGTCAAGTTCGCCACGCAATATCACGTCACAGTGGTCCCCGAGCAGGAAGCCTTCGGACATCTCCATCATGTTTTGAAATATGAGTTGTACAAAGACGACGCAGAAACCCCGCATGGATTTGTCCTTGCTCCAGGTCAGTCTGGAACACTGCCGCTAATCCACGACTGGTTCACCCAGATCGCCGAAGAGTTCCCTTCTCCCTTCATCCACATCGGCGCTGATGAAACATTCGATCTCGGCCTTGGTCGCACCAAAGATCAAGTTCAAAAGAATGGCCTCGGACCGACCTACGTACAATTCCTCGCTTCAATCGACAAAGAGCTTGCGCCTCTCCATCGTCGTCTACTTTTCTGGGGAGACATCGGCGGCAGCGATCCCAAAGCCGTCGCAGGCCTTCCAAAAGATATGATCGCGATTCCGTGGGTCTATGACCCTGAGAAGAGCTATGACCAGTACATCAAGCCCTTCGCCGACAACGGCATTGAAACCTGGGTTGCCCCCGGCGTCGCCAACTGGAACCTGGTCTACCCCGACAACTCCATCTCGCTACCCAACATTCAAGGATTCGCCCGCGACGGCCAGCGTCTCGGCAGCACCGGCCTCCTGACAACAGTCTGGAACGACGATGGCGACGGTCTCTTCAACGAAGACTGGTACGGCGTACTCTTTACCTCCGCAGCAGGTTGGCAGCCAGGAGAGGCCTCAATCCCTGCCTACAAAGCCGTCTATGGACCAATCCTCCATGAAGACTTCAGCGGCAAGATCAACCAGGCACAGGAAGAGCTGATTGCAGCCAACGCAGTCTTCGGCAAAGCCAAGGTCGATATGAATTCGAACGACCTCTTCTGGATGGATCCCTGGAGCGCCGAAGGTCAGGTTATCTCAACCAAATTGCGCCCCTACAATTCCGAGCTTCGAGAACACGCAGAGCGCGCCGTAGTCCTGCTCACCGAGGTCCGCACCGCCAATCCACATCTCAAAGAAATGGCTGCCGTAGAAGCCATGGACCTTGGAGCTCGCCGTCTCGATTTGATCGGAATGAAGTTCCAGTACGGCGACGAAATGCAGCACTTCTACGCAACCGTATACAAGCGTCAGCACGATATGGACCACTCCAGTGTGCTCGACAACTCCCTCTACGCCATCAGCAGCAACAATGGCCGCTGCCAGGATCTGCGCGATGCCTACTCCGCAATCAAGGATCAGTATCGCGAAGTATGGCTCGCCGAAAATCGTCCCTATTGGCTCGGCAATGTGATGGTTCGCTTCGATCTGGAGATGCAGCGCTGGCAACAACGCGGATATGCTTTCGCAACCGTGATTCGCAGCTTTGACAACAACAAGGGACTGCCGCCCGCTGAGACTTTTGGCATGCCTGCGGTCGAGGCTGCACAATAGTAATGTGAAGTTTAGTTGAAAAGGGGAAAATCAGGAATGTCGGCGAGAAAGAATCATGGGATTACCAGGCGAGAGTTGATCGGCGGACTTTCGGCAATTGGAGCATATACAGCGTTAGGGCTTCCCGCCATCGCACGCGGCGAGTCCAACAAGCACTCTAAAAAAGAGCAGGGCTACCCAGTCAACATCTTCCTGGGCACCGGTGGCCACGGACATACCTATCCCGGTGCAACCGTTCCCTTCGGCATGGTTCAACTCAGCCCCGATACGTACAACGATGACTGGGACTGGTGCTCCGGCTATCACTCGACCGACACCTCCATCATGGGCTTCAGCCACACGCACCTGAGCGGTACAGGTTGCGGCGATCTCCTGGACTTTCTCGTCATGCCTCGCATTGGCGAAGTACACCTTGAGCCAGGCGACCGCAAAGATCCCTCCGCGGGCTATCGCTCCACCTTTGACAAAAAAACCGAGGTCGCAACCCCCGGCTACTACTCCGTCCTGCTCGCGGACTCCGGCATCACAGCCGAGCTGACGGCAACGGAACACGCCGGCCTGCACCGTTACACATTTCCCGCCAGCGATTCCGCACATGTCATTGTTGACCTCACCCATGTCTACGGACAGCTTGACCGAAGCCTCGGCTGGTGCAGCGCACAGATTTCAGGCAATGACACGCTTCTGCTCGGCCACATGACCAACGCCTGGGGTACGAACCGCGAGATGTACGCGGCGATGCAGTTCTCCAAACCCTTCGGCAAAGTCGATGTCTATCTCGATGGCAAACTGGTCGAGTCCCCATCGGGCGAGACACGCGGCAAAAACGTCAAGCTCGTCATTCACTACAAGACCACAGCCGACGAAAAGCTGCACGTCAAAACCGGAATCTCCGGTACCGGAACTGCAGGCGCACAGAAAAATCTCAAAGCAGAAATTCCCTCATGGGACTTCCGCAAGATTCAAACCAGCGCCGCTCATCAATGGCAGGATCAGCTCGGTAAAATTCAGATCGAGAGTTCACGCCCTGATCCAGACCTCAATGAGCGCACACTCTTCTACACATCGCTCTACCACTCCATGCTCGGCCCCACGCTCTTTGACGATGTAGACGGCCTCTACCGCGGCATGGATGGCAAGAATCATCAGCTCGATCACGGTCAGCGCAACTACACCACCTACTCGCTCTGGGATACCTATCGCGCCGAGCATCCTCTCTTTACGCTCATCCACGCGGATCGTGTACCGGATATGGTCAACAGCCTGATTCTCATGGCGGAACAAAGCCCGGCAGGCATGCCAGTATGGCCGCTGCAAGGCACCGAAACAGGCACCATGACCGGCTATCACTCTGCCTCCGTCATGGCCGAGGCCTGCGCCAAGAACTTCTCTGGCATCGACTGGAATCGCGCCTACAAAGTCATGCACAAGCGTGCCTTCGTCGATGACTATCGCGGCCTCAACTGGTATCGCAAACTCGGCTACATTCCATGCGATCTCGAAGAAGAATCCGTCTCTAAAACTCTCGAATATGACTACAACGATTGGGGAGTCGCACACGTCGCCGCACGCGTTGGCCAATCTGAAGACGCAAACTTCCTTCTCAAGCGCAGCCGCAACTATCGCAACTTCTGGGATCAATCCACAGGGTTCCTTCGTCCTAAATTCGAGAATGGAAGCTGGTCAACACCGTTCGATCCCATCGACATGGGCCATTCGTCCAAGTGGCGCGACTACACTGAATCGAATGCATGGCAGACAACCTTCGGAGTCCAGCACGACGTCACCAGCTACATCGAACTACTCGGTGGCGATCAAGCCTTCGTAGCTAAACTCGATCAGCTTTTCGACGGCCCTTCAACACTGCCCAAAGATGCTCCGCCGGATATCGCCGGAATGATCGGCCAGTATGCGCATGGCAATGAACCCAGCCATCACATCGCCTATCTCTACGCATTCGCAGGCCAGCCGCACAAGACGCAGCAGCGTATTCACCAGATCGTGACCACGCTCTACTCCAACTCACTCGACGGCATCGCCGGCAACGAGGACTGCGGCCAGATGTCAGCCTGGTTCATCCTCAGCGCAATCGGTTTTTATTCCGTCGATCCCGTGAGCACGAAGTACATCATCGGCACACCGCTCTACGATCGAGTAACCCTCAACCTCGCTGGTGGGAAAAAGCTCATCATCGAGGCCAGGCGCGAATCGGCAGAGAGTATCTACATCAACTCTGCGGAACTCGACGGCAAGCCACATTCAAAGTCGTGGTTCCATCATGCCGACGTAGAACGGGGAGGTCATTTTGTATTCGACCTCAAAAATCAACCCAACGAGAAGTTCGGAGCTTCGGTCGAAGATCGGCCCAAGTCCGAATTGACCGTCTCAGCTTAGACCAGCTCCTGAGAACACGCACGATCGGAGATGTCCGATGAGGCTTCGCGCATACTCCGTACTTTTGGCTGCGGCACTGATTGCTGGCATCACCCATCAGGCCGCAGCGCAAAATATCCCGGCATCGCCCGTCACCATCGAGGGCGATCACTTCGTTCGCAACGGCAAGCCGTATCAGATCCTCTCCGGAGCGATCCACTACGCCCGCGTGCCACGCGCCTATTGGCGTGACCGCCTGCAAAAAGCCCGGGCGATGGGCCTCAACACCGTTGAGACCTATGTCTTCTGGAACCTGCACGAGCCCCAACCCGGCGTCTTCGACTTCACAGGTCAAAACGACATAGCAGCCTTTGTTCGCATCGCGCAGCAAGAGGGGCTGAACGTCATCGTGCGCCCCGGACCCTACGTCTGCGCAGAGTGGGAAGCAGGCGGATACCCCGCATGGCTCTTCGCCAACCCAAACATAAAAGTCCGAACCAAAGATCCCAAATTCCTCGCCCTGGCCGATCGCTATCTAGCCCGGGTTGGCAAAGAACTGGCCCCGCTCCAGGCCACGCACGGCGGCCCGATTATCGCTGTTCAGATTGAGAACGAATACGGCTCCTTCGGCAGCGATCGCGAATACATGGAAGACATCCATCAGTCGCTCATCCGCGCCGGACTTGGTGATTCCCTCTTCTACACCTCAGACGGCGTCGACGAGTTGCATAACGATGCCATGCCCGGCATTCTCGCCGTCATCAACTTCGGTCCCGGAGAAGCCAAAGGAGAGTTTGCCAAGCTCATCAAGCTCCGTCCCGACGGACCAAAGATGACCGGCGAGTACTGGGATGGCTGGTTCGACGCCTGGGGCGATAAACAACACGTACACACCGACTCCCAGCAGCAGGCCAACGAGATCGATTGGATGCTAAGCCAGGGCTACTCCTTTAACCTTTATATGTTTCACGGGGGCACCAGTTTCGGCTTCATGAATGGCGCCAACCTCCAGGCCGATGCAGACGGACATTACGCTCCACAAACCACCAGTTATGACTACGATGCCGCACTCGATGAAGGCGGTCGCCCCACAAAGAAATTCTTCCTCCTTCGCGACATAATCCAGAAACATACCGGCATCACTCCTCCGCCATTGCCTGCGCCTCTACCCATTGCCGCAGTGCCCGAGTTTCAGCTCAAAGAGTCAGCCAGTCTCTGGAGCAATCTGCCAACATCCATCGAATCTGCAAACCCAAACCCGATGGAAAGCTTTGGCCAGGCCTACGGATACATCCTCTACCGCACAGAACTGACGCAACCGAAATCCGGTGAGCTAAAGATTGACGAACCCCGTGACTACGCCGCTGTCTACATCAATCAGAAGCTAGTCGGCACCCTGGATCATCGGCTCAAGCAGACAACTCTCAACCTGAACCTGCCCTCAGGCCACGCCACGCTCGACATCCTTGTTGAAAACACAGGTCGCGTGAACTATGGTCCGCATCTTTCAGATGGCCGTGCAGGAATCGTCGGTTCAGTCACCCTCGCTGGCCAACCCCTCACCGGTTGGAAGATCTTTCCGCTGCCCATGTCCGATTCCGGCAGCATTCAACATTGGAGCGACACCTCCGTCCCGGGCCCTGCCTTTCATCGCGGCTCCTTCAGCCTCACGACCATCGCCGACACCTATCTGGATACCAGCAAATTAGGTAAAGGATTCGTCTGGGGCAACGGCCACAATCTCGGTCGCGTATGGGACATCGGACCTCAAAAATCGCTCTACCTACCCGCTCCCTGGCTCAAGTCCGGCACCAACGAAGTCGTGGTCTTCGACTTCACCAGTCTGGACAATCCAGCACTTCGTGGATCGCCAGATCCCGTCTGGTCGCAGACGGCAAAAGAGTAGAGCCTCCAGAAAATTCCCCGCCCAACATGCAAACTAATCCTTTAGTTGATCGTCTATAAATATAAGCACGCACCTTGGCCGTCTTTCCAGCCAAGGCGAACGGATTCGGATGCCACCTAAAAAGTCCATCACGTTGACAGAAGCCGAGTTAAGGCTAATGAAAATTCTCTGGCGTCGCGGCGAATCCGGCGTCAGCGATATGGTTGCTGCCATGCCCGAAGGAGAAACCCTCGCCTATAACTCCGTTCTAACCACGATCCGCATCCTCGAACAAAAAGGCTACGTCCAGCACCGTCAGGAAGGCCGGGCATTCCTCTACAGCACCAGCGTAGCGGAGCATGAAGCAGGCAAATCCGAAGTTCGCCACGTCCTCAGCCGCTTCTTCGGCAACTCCCGCGAACGCCTCCTGCTTTCTCTGATCGGCGACGACGAAATCACCCCGGAAGAACTGCAACGCCTCAAAGAAGCAATCCAGAATGCCTCGGAAGATCCCGCAACTGGCGACCCAGAGCAGACCCCACTGGATCATGTAATACCGGAGCACACAGTACCAAAGCACGCAGTACAGGAGAAGAAATAGCCCATGGGACACATCGAACATATGCTATTTACATCCCTGCCAACACTGACCCAGAGCGCAGCTACCATTCTTGTAGCCACTCTATGGCAGGGCGCTCTTCTGGCCGCTTTCGTCTGGATCTGCCTCAAACTTGCTCCGCGCACAACGGCAGCCCTGCGCTTCAGCATCTGGAGCGCCTCTTTCGGGGTTGTAGTTATTCTTCCCCTGCTTCACCTTCATCGGACGTCAGTTTCCGGCGTATCTCCCTCCGGAACCGCCATAGCGAATCATCCCTGGTTTCAGCTCGATGCCCGTTGGAGCCTGCTGATTACCGCACTCTGGGCCGCAGCATCTCTCTATCGGGCCGTGGATTTGACCTCGCACAGCATTCGCCTTCGCAGATTATGGACGAACGCCACCCCCGTCCCAACCTCCGCATCGCAACTGTCTGCGATCAGGCAATCCAAAATCGGCAGACAGGCCCAACTATGCACCACATCGGATCTCGATCGGCCCAGCGTCATCGGCTTCTTCAAGCCACGAATCCTGATCCCCGAGTGGCTCTTCGCCAATTTATCCCAGTCCGAGCTCGAACAAATCCTCCTTCATGAACACCAGCATCTCGGTCGCGGTGACGATTGGACCAACCTTCTCCAAAAAATCAGCCTGATCTTGTTTCCGGTCAATCCCGCCCTGCTTTGGATCGAACGCCGCCTCTGCTTCGAGCGTGAGATGGCCTGTGATGAAGGCGTCATTCAGATTACCCACGCGCCCCGAGCCTACGCCACATGCCTCACGCGTCTCGCAGAGCATCGCTTGCAGCGTCACTCCGAAGTCCTCTCTCTAGGCACATGGCACCGCCGATCAGAGCTGGTCCACCGCGTTCACAGTATCCTGGCCAGCAAGCAATTCCTTGGCCCCGTGGCTGCACGTGCGCTTTCCATCACTCTGATTGCAGGGCTGGCGATCGGTTCGCTGGAACTCTCGCGTTGCCCGCAACTCATCGCCTTCGTGCCGGTTGCGAATGTACACCAACGTTCCATTGCACAAACATTCGGAAATACACCGAATCCCGAAGCTTTTCACACCGTCTCGGCACGTAATTCTGCAAGGCCTCATCTCGTGGAATTAACCGCAACCATGCCTCCCCGAGATACAAATTCAGTCATCAATCCTCGTGCGCTGAGAACCACCCCCAGGCCGTTCGATGCGAAGCAAATCATCCAAAAGCGTGCACAGCTCAACATCGGCATCCAACAGCGATCTACGCAAGCACACGCACTGACACAACCGCAGGCACCGACGCCAAACTCCTTGGTAGCAGAAACCAATTTCCCTGCTCTCCCCACCGACACAACCTTCGCGATCAATGAGACCTACTCAGTTCAGCAGGAAAGCCTGGTCGTCTTCGCAACCTGGCAGGAATACACCACACATATTCCCTCCTCTCAAACGGCGCATCCCTCTTCTCGTACAGGCACTCAGCCAATCCCCAAACCCGTAGTCTTTCAAGTCGGACCTCCAAATTCTTCCTCACCGACCTTTGCAGCCGTGCCCTTCCGCAGCGGCTGGCTCGTAATCCAACTCTAACCGCCAACGAAATTTAATTCAGAGGAAACCCATGACTTCACCAACTAATTCATTAGTCGCTAAGGCAAAGAAACTCGCAGTCCCCGTCGGCACTGCAGCAACTCTTCTTCTGGCTACAGCCTTTTTCTTTGGACACAATCAGGTGCATGCCGCCAGCACAGCATCGCCTTTGGATGACCACAGCGTAGCCGCTCTCACCGCGCTCGATGACGCTGTCGAATCCGTCGCAGCCCGCGTCACGCCCGCCGTCGTCAACGTCGCAGTCACCTCTCATGGAGACTCGGAAGCCGCTGCCAACGACGATGGCCAGGACTCCGGAATTCCACCGGCATTTCAATGGTTCTTCGGTCCTCAAGGCCCACAAGGACACGGCCAGCACGGTCAGCGTATGCAGCCTCCGGCGCAACAGTTGCAGCATGGCATCGGCAGCGGCATCATCATCTCCCCCGACGGGTACATCGTCACCAACAACCACGTGATCGACGGAGCCGTGCAGATTCGCGTCACCCTCAATGATCGTCGTGTTCTGCCTGCCAAACTCATCGGTGCGGATAAGCTCACCGATCTCGCCGTAATCAAGGTTGATGCCAAAAACCTTCCCAACATTCCCTGGGGAGACTCCACCAAGCTGCGCCCAGGTCAAACAGTTCTGGCATTCGGCAGCCCCTTTGGCTATTTCCAGTTCTCCGTCACACGTGGAATCGTAAGCGCAGTAAACCGTCCCAACCCCTACCGGGATGACGCCCGCAAGCCCGGCGGATTTATTCAAACGGACGCCGCCATCAATCCCGGCAACTCCGGTGGAGCGCTCGTCGATGCACACGGCGAGCTGGTCGGCATCAACACCTTCATCATCTCTGACAGCGGATCGTTCGCCGGTGCCGGATTCGCTATTCCATCCCAGATCGCTCGTTCCACAGCCGACGCTCTCATTAAGAATGGCGTTGTTCACCACGGCTACCTCGGCATCAGCATGAACGATGTCACCCCGGAAAACGCCAGCTTCTTCAACCTTCCCGATACCAACGGAGCACTCGTCAGCCAGGTGAGCCCAGACTCTCCAGCCGTACAGGCCGGCCTCAAGGGCGGCGATGTCTTGCGCAGTCTCAACGGCAGCGAAATCATAAACAGCGGTGCCCTTCAGGTTGCCGTAAGTCAGATCTCGCCCGGCACCACCATCGCTCTCGGCATCCTTCGCGATGGCAAACCAGAAACCATTAAGCTGACGGTCGGCGAATTTCATGCCAGCACTGAAGAAGCCGATGCATCCGATTCACCAGCACAGCATGGAGGCAGACTCGGCCTCGCCGTCAACGATCTAACCCCTGACATCCGTCAGCAGTTGAACATCCCCACGCAGGTCAACGGAGTTGCCGTAGAAAGCGTCCGCCCCGCAAGCCCTGCCGAAGATGCAGGTCTAACCCCCGGCGACGTGATTCTCGAAGTCAATCGCCATCCTCTTCAGTCTGCGGACACCTTCGTCAGCGAAGTACATTCCACGCCGACTGGCAAAGATATTCTGTTGCTGGTCTGGTCCAGAGGGGGCGCCACCTACCGCGTCATCCACCCGGACTCAAGTTCCAATAATGAAAAGCGAAACGGTATGTAAGTAAGCCAAGGAAACGGAAGATAAGGTAACAAGGCCACCAGTAGTAAGTCTGTTACACGAGAACGAAGTTCAGAACTTCGTTCTCGCCCTTAGCCTTTGCCCTTCCTTTTCCGGCCGTCATTCCCGAAAGGAATCTGCTGTTAGCCGTTGCCTTAGCACTTGCCTTTCTGGCTGTCATTCCCGAAGGGAATCTGCTTCTCCCATCCCTAAAAAGAACAATCATCCCAAACGAACCAACACCGGGTCGCCGAACTTAAAATCCGGCGACCCGATAATCAGATACCCCACAATAAAAGAACAACCCTCATCACCCAGATTTCCACTGCACATAATTAATCCGGATTTACATTTCCATTCCGCTGAGTCCACGCCGCCTTGATCCCCTCATATTTTGCCTGCAATTCATCCAGCTCAATATCCGTAAGATTTTCGATATCGATCATCTGATCACGAGCTTTATCGATTGCACGTATCAATTCATTCAACTTCAAATTGATAGCGCGTGCATCGCGGTTTTGCGTGTTTTGAATAAGGAACACCATTAAAAAAGTAACGATAGTCGTCCCGGTATTGATCACAAGCTGCCACGTATCGCTGAAGTGAAAGAGTGGCCCGGTAAGTGCCCAGATAACAATTACGAGACCTGCTCCCGCAAATGCCCACTTAGATCCAAGCCAGTTAGAAGCAACTGCCGCAAACTTGGCGAACCTGTCGATAGAAGGAGGATTAGAAGGAGCGTTAGAGGCTATTGGCACGGTGTTTTTCACGGTCAGGGCTTGTACCTTTCTTGCCTTTTCGACATCGGAATAAATCCGACTGCTATGCCGGTTGGATGCATTATCCAGAACATAAGCATTCCCGTCAGTAGCAGATGACACAACAATCTCACCGCAATAGCAACTTCCAGACAAATTAAAGATCTGAATTTCATGCTGACCCAGCCGTCGCGGTCACCGCATCGGGGGAGCTAGAGAGGCAAAAGAAATAAACCCGCTGGAAAGCCCTCATAGCTCAAGCGCGAAACGCATACGATTCCGGCACTCAAATAGCTAAAACTTGTACCAGCCGCCGGACTGAAAACTGATAGTTCAGCCCGGCGATCATTTTAGAAAATAATTTTAATATTTAAATCTCGTTCATCCCCAGCAAACAGGCCCCGAGCAAACCAGCATCCGTGCCAAGCTTGGCAGGCAACACCTGTGTGCCTCCAAAAGAAAACGCACTTCCGACAGCGCTTCCCGGCTCCGTGAGCCGATATACATAGCTCCGAGCTCGCAGCTCTTTGAGAGCAAACGGAGCAAATAATTCCCACGCTGCAACTAATCCGCCACCAATCACATACAAGGGCAGATTGAGAGTATTCACGAGTTCCGCAAGCCCAATTCCAATAGATCGCCCCACAGTCTCGAAAATTCGCTGTGCATCTACGTCGCCACCTTTGGCAGCTTCAGCAACTGTTCGTGCGCTGAACTGCCCACCATCAATATCGTGCAGACGCCCAAGTCCCTCAGCACCCTTTGAGATTGCCTCTCTTGCCATTCGCACTACCCCTGTAGCCGATGCAAATACCTCCAGGCATCCGGTATTCTTGCAACCACAAACCGGTCCATCAGGATCGATTGTCAAATGGCCAGCTTCACCGGCCATACCCATCGCACCGTGATACACCTTTCCATCAAGCACAATGCCATTCCCTATCCCAGTACCCAGGGTCAGCATACAAAGTGAAGAAACACCCATCTCGAAACCAAGCCCCAGCCCAGCCTCCGCTAACGCAGCCAGATTTGCGTCTTTATCGATTGCCACATGTCGCCCAATCCGTGCTTCTACCTCGCGACGAAATTCAAATTGATCCCAGCCCGGAAGATTCGGTGGGCTGTGAACGCGTCCAGCCGGCAGTTCCAACGGCCCTGGAAGTCCAATTCCGATTCCCGACAACTCATATTCATCTGAATGCCGTGCTATCAATGCCTGAACGCCATCGCATAAATCGTCAACAACAGCAAGGCTCCCCGAAGCCAGACGTGTCGGCAGCGAGATCACCTCAAGCACCCCTGATGCAGGGGAGTACGCAGCTATTCGAAGGTTTGTCCCCCCAAGGTCAACCCCAATGCTGAAATCCATATCCTAATAACTCCCTATCCCGGAATGTTCATCCATAGGACGATTGATTGGCCGTCACACAGCAGCCACCCATCTACACATCCTGTATACAGGAAAAATTCATAAATGGAAACGATACCATTTATACAGCAAAAAAATACTCCCTGTCCCGGTATCAGATTCCCCTGGGATTACAGCCGCAGGAACTACGCACAATCAGGCGTGTATCGAGCTTTACCTGTTCCGTGCTCCTGCCTGCTCCACGCGGCTGCTGTGCCATAACGGCAAACAGCATTTCCGCCGCAATCCTGCCCAGATCTGAAATCGGTTGCTGCACCACCGTGATCGATGGACGCAACGACGACGCTAGTTCAAAGTCATCGTATCCAAGCAGAGCCACTTGTTTTGGCACACTGATACGAAACTTCTGAAGCACCTCAAATGTATCTATCGTGGTCTCATTCTTTAATGTAAGAATCGCGTCCGGGGGAGTCGTCCCACCCATATGCGCCTCAAGCGCCTGCTCGGTACTCTTATAATCCTTCGCAGACATATCGATAAGCGCCACCAGCTTCGCGTCCTTCATCGCCCGGCTATATCCGCGAATTCGTTCATGGATCGTATACAGATTCGCTTCCCCACCCAGGCACAGGATTCGCTTATAACCATGATCGACAAGATGCTTCGTAGCATCCCGCGCAGCCTGAAAGTTCTTCGTCACCACGCTCGAAAATGGAGCATTCTCCAATGGCCGATCCAGGCATATTACCGGAACGCCCATCCGCTGCAATAAAGCAGGAAGCGTGCGACTCTGATGGTTCGCCGGCACCACCAACAATCCATCTGTCCGGTGCTGCACCAGCGTTTCGAGATTCTCAACCTCGGCTCTCGGATCGTTATTCGTGACCGTCACAATCAGAAGAGAATCCTGGGCCCGTGCGATCACCTGCACCGCCTCCGCACACTGCGCAAAAAACGGATCCGCAATACTTGGAATCACAAGACTGATCGTCTTGGCCCGATTACCCTTCAGTATCCGAGCCGCCTGATTTGGGCGAAATCCCAGTTCAGCGATCACTGCCTGTACGCGGCTTAAAGTCTCCGGACTGACCCGCTCGCCGCCGTTAATAACACGCGACACAGTCGTCGTCCCGACACCCGCTTTACGCGCAACATCGGTCAAAGTGGGCGGGTTGGAAAATCTGGTCATTAAACGTAAGCCCAAGTATACATAGCCAGATCAATCGTTTATCAACGATAGCTGCATCAACCATTCCACGTAAGCGCTGCTGCCAGTAAGACCTCTGCCGTCCTCAACACCGAGCCGAACTCCACATACTCATCCACATTATGAGCACCGGCACCGCACGGACCAAACAAAAGCGTTGGAATCCCAAAATCGCGGTGAATCAACCCGGCATCGCATGGATACGGAGCCGCTGTAACGACCGGCTTCCTCTGCAATACCGCACCTGCGCTCTCCGCCATACAACGAGTCAACGGATGATCCAATGCAAGCTCGTGCCCATACAAAGGCCCGCCAAGCAGGGGCACCCATTGAATCGGATACTTCTGAAAGAATTTATCTGCCTTTGAAAACTCGACCAGATCGGCATGAATTCCATCGATCACAGTATCCACATCTTCCTCCGGCAAAAACTGGAAATAGACGCGAACCGTAGCCCTTGACGGCACACTCAAAGGAATCTCCCGACCCAGCCCATTCGCCTCGATCGCCAATACCTGGACAGGAACAGGATCGGAAAAAGTCTTATACGCCCCGGTAGATTTGAGCCTGGCACGCCGCTTTGCGCAACGATCTACCCAACCCAGCAAACGCCCAATGGCTATCGCAGGACTTACGACTTCAGACTTGGAAAAGTAGCCCGAAGTATCTCCCGCATCTACAATCAGGTCGACAGTAAACCCTCCACGCGTGGCCCGGTAAATCTCGAGTTGCGTACCCTCAGAGATCACGCACGCATCGGCAGAGCCTGATCGCAGGCGAGCAGCAATCGTTCCGCCGCCGCCGCCCCATTCCTCATCGACCACCGACTCAAATAAAACATCTCCACTCGGTCGTATCCCTGCGCGAACCAAAGCACAAAGCACCGCTGCATTTGCTACGACCCCACCCTTCATATCGAAGGCGCCTAATCCATGAATCCTTCCATCCCCAGACTGACCCGACCACGGGGATCGGCTCCACGCAGAGACTCCAGGAGGCACCGTATCCATATGCCCATTCAGCAGCAGGCTCTTTCCCCGCCCAGTACCACTCACATGAGCATGCAGGTTTTTCCTGCCTCGATAGCGCCTGTTCTTCCGCACCAACGCATTCCCGGATTTTTCAATGAAAGCTGTGTCATACAGAACAGACTTCACCCCATGCTCGCGAAAAAAAACCTGCAAAACTTGCTGCGCAGGAGTCTCATTTCCGTCCGGTGGCGACGCCACACTGTTCGTTCGAACAAGCTCCTGCAACAACCGTTTAAGATCTGCCTGCAAAGGCCGAATCAGCTTCCGCACCTCCGCCCCAACTCCATCCATCATCCCAGCCGATCCTTTCTCATGCGCTATTCAATCACCTAACACGCATAACCATGCAAACAATTCACGACCGCCAGTTCCCTTTTCTTCAGGCAGAGCAAAGGCAATCATTCAGACGCAGACGAACCACGCCATTTATCATTCAAATATGTCGAACACCACTCCCGCATCGTCTGTATCTCCAGAAGTACTGGCCCGCGCCCGAAAGATCAAACTCTTCCTCATGGATGTAGATGGAACGATCACCGACGGCGGCGTCTGCCTCATCTCCTCGACCTCGGCAAGCGGTGACGGCAGCTCAACCGTTTCAGAGATGAAGGTCTTCAATGCACAAGATGGTCAGGGGCTGTCTCTTGCGCATACGATGGGCATTCAAACCGGCTTCATCACAGGCCGCCGCTCTCCAGCCGTTGCCAAACGCGCCGAAGAACTCAAGGTCCGTTTTGTATACCTGGGTCAGGCTAAAAAGATGCAGGCCTTTGAAGAGTGCATGAAACAAGCCGGCGTAACCGAAGACGAAGTCGCTTACATGGGGGACGATCTCCCTGACATTCCTCTCGCCATGCGCGCAGGCCTGGCAGTCTGCGTTGCTGACGGTGTACCCGAATTAAAAGCTGTATCGCATTACATCACCGTGCGAACAGGTGGTCGCGGAACCGCCCGCGAAGTAATAGAACTCATCCTGAAAGCCCAAGGTCGCTGGGAAGAAGCCGTACCTCTCGCCTTGGCATAGTAGTTAAATTAACCGTTCAAATAAAAATAGAAGTTATCTCCCTGGAGATAACTTCTATTTTTTATTACTTCGGCAGTAACCTTCCAACACCCTCAGTTTAGGCTCAGAAATCGACTCTACCGGCCGTGACCGGTCTGTACGCGCACGGAATCAGCTTCCTTCCGTTGCTTGTCGAGCGGGGGAGTCGAGAGCTGTCCATATTGAAGCGATCTAAGAGAATGCTCCTCGCCTGCCTGGTCAAATTTCAGAACCACTTTGGAGCTGGATTGAACATCGGTTCCTGGGCCGAGTATCCATGTAAAGGCCCTCGCCGTGTCTTTGTTCTGCAGCGTCACCACGCCTCGAAAAGCGTCTTTGTTCACCGTATAGATGCCAGCAGGGCAGTCCTTGCCATCAACCTTGAAGTTGAAAGGCACCTTGACTGTTACCTCCGCCTTCGCCGTGTTTGTCGCCACAACTGCTGCCGCCATTACCACTGGCGCCAGAATAAGATTACGAAGAATGGATCGCATTGGTGTGTCCTCCTGCCTACCTGAGCAACACTAGCGATTCTCAAAAATAAATACGTCAAGTTCCCGTCCAGAAATCGTCAAACTTTTGTCATTGTCACCCGTTCGTGTACATCCGCTCTGGCCAGCGATTCATGCGCCTTTGCCAGTTCGCCGCAGATTTCCTGGGTAGCCACGGCACACTCTGTCTCATTCAGGTTTTCCGCAAGTCGCCGCGCGTGCTCCAGCAGTTGAACAGCCTCTACATGAGCCCCTCGCTTCTCTGCATATTTCGCAGCCGCAAGCAGAGCCTTTGCAGCGCGTTGCCAGCTTCCGGCGGCTTCATAGTGCATGGCAATCTCGCGGGCAACGTTGGCTTCACGCCCAACAAATAGCTCGCCCAATCTCTCCGCGATACGAATATGCCTTTGCGAGCGCCGAGCCGAAACCTGCCGTTGATACAGCACTTCACGATAGAGCCCATGAGCAAACACATAAAACGCCGAACTCGTCCCATCAGGCAGCTCATCCTGCCCGGCACGCTCCAAAAAGTAGAGCCTGCGCGCCAACGCATCACATGCTTCCTCTGTCTCTGCTGGATCTTTACCCAATGCCGCCGCGACTGCCCATGCAGGAAACGCAACGCTAATCAGGCTTCCAGCCTCAAGCAGACTTTTCTCATCCGCATTCAGGCGATCAATTTTCAACTCAATCATCTGTGCGAGTCCATCAGGCACACCCGCTTCCATCTCCTGGAACGGCGCACGCTGTTCCCATAGAGTAGCGTCGCCCCTACAAGCACGTACCAGAAAATGCTGAGCTATCAGATGCTCCAGAATGGCTATCACGAAGAGCGGATTGCCCTCCGAATGTTTATGTACAAAGCTGGCCAGTCCCTGGGGCAATTCCTCCTGCTTCAATTCCCTGCTCAGCAGTTCCTTCACCGCGATCTTGGCAAGTGGAGGCAACGGAATCTCCGCACATAACCGGCGCATCAGTAAATCCTGCTTCACACCTTTCAACCGATGTTCGATCGCCATATCATGAGGCCTGTACGTTACCAGCACCATCAACTTTGCCTGTGCGCGACGCCGCGCCAAAGCCGATATGAGATGAACCGTAGAATCATCGGCCCAATGCAAATCTTCAAAGATGAGTATCAGAGATTTTTCTGCTGCAAGCTCCTCAAGCGCGCCGCAAAGATCTCCTGGCATCCGCTCATCAGATGCGTTCCGTGTATCCGCAATGCCATCTTCTCTGCCATGCGCCGCCAGCCATGCAGGCGCCATCCTGGATAAAGTTCGACACGCTCGCTCTCCGTCTGGCGATGAGCAGAGTTGTCCAAGCGCCTCCATCACCGGGTAATACTCTTCCTTGCCGCCAAATCCCTCCACGCATTGTCCGCGAGCCACACTCACGCGTGAAATAACCTCCGCCTGCTGGCAAAAAGCATCCACAAGCGCAGTCTTCCCAATCCCCGCCTCACCCGTAATGAACACCGCGCAACGCTGCCCTTTGAGCAGTTGTTCGACATGCGTTTTAAGGTGGCCAAGTTCCGCTTCACGGCCCACGATCCCCGCAGGCTTTATATCCAGAGCAGCAGTCGCAACGGACCCATGCTTCAATTCATTCCGATCTGTCACCTGCGCCACAAAACAATAACCACGTTTAGGCAATGTCTGAATAAACCGCGGCTGCCCCGCATCATCGCCAAGGATTTTGCGCAACTCCAACACATACGTTCTCAAAACCTGGGGCTGCACATAAGTCTCAGGCCACAGAGCATCCAGCAATTCATCATGCGTAATAAGCCGCCCCGGATTCTCTACCAGATAGCGGAGTACCGCAAACGGCTTGGGCGGCAGAGCAAGCTTCGTCCCTTCGCGCCACAGGCACTCATTGGACGTATCCAGCCCAAACGACTCGAATTGCTTCATTGACTAACCTTTTCCAAACTCACTTCTCAGTTTCTCTTAGCAATCAGCGCCCCACAACTGCGCCATGCAAGATCACCTGCATCGTCAGTCTCTTACTCTAAATAAATACGATGGGATACACATAAATCAGCCAGCTCAACGTCCATCTTCGGACAAGCATGTCCAGCAGCGGACACACAGGTAAACCTGCCCAGCGCATGAAGGCCTAAGCAAAAACGCCAAGCCTGCTACAACTTGTACCTTGAGATTCATCAATATCTATATGTGCAAATAGCGCAAAACTCTCACGACTTTAACAACGCGTTCAATACCGGAGCATCAGCCATCGTCCTCATTCCAATTGTAGATACAGAGGGGCCAACAGGTTCGCCTGGCAATGTGCAGTGCATCGAAATTAAATCTTTATTTCATAAACATATGTGCTATACACGGCGAGTGCTTATTCCATTGGTTCTATTGATTCAATTGGTTCAATCTCTTTTTCGTTCTTCACCTCTGGTATTCCGCATAACATTTCCCGCAGGCACAGCTTGAGGTAACGCGCAACCTCCCGATTGTCAAAAGCATCCGGATCGAAGAGGTGATTGAGAGCAAGCCCATCAATAATTCCACCAATCGTAAGAGAATCTCCCAACTCTTCACTGGTGTTCCGTGTGGCCAATTGTGGAAGTAATCGATCCAGCTCTGGAACTGAATTACGAAGACACATGACAGAGTGCAACTCAGCAAGCCGCTTGCGCTTTCGTGGATGGCGCACCGCATAAAGTTTAAATTCGAGATTGAGCAATATCCTCTGGCGATCTTTACTAAGTTCACCTAAATATTCGCCTAATGCATCGATGCGTTGCTCATTTGTAGGTAAACTAACGAGCAACGGACAAAGTTCAGCCATATCCCGCTGCTTGTCTTCTTCAAAGATGGCAAAAAACACATCTTCCTTGTTTTTGAAATTCGCGTAAAAAGCCCCCCGCGTCTTTCCTGCGTTCGATGCGATATCCTCAAGGCGAGCGTGTTCAAACCCGTCCCGCGCGAAGATAACCCTAGCCGAACGAATAAGCTCACGCCGGGTAAGAAGTGCACGCTTCTGCTTGAAAAGCTTTGCATCCTGTTGCTCGTTTTGATTTTTTGAATCGGTCATGCTTTTCACCGCGTCATATAACAAACATACATAGATGTATTATTTTCAACAATAGGGCCTGAACGACAAGACAATGAAACTTTCTTACGGAGAATGAGCATGAGCGAACAGTCTGGATATGCAGTAGAGATGAATACCTTCAACAGAGCTACATCCGCCGGGACTGCCGTAATACTTCTACTCGGCGCCGGATTGCTCGCAGGCTGTGGCCCCAAGAGTACCGCTCCAGCAGGGCCGCAAGGACCGATGCCCGTCACCGTAGTTCAGGTCACATCGACCAACGTGCCCCTCACCGGCGAATGGGTCGGAACACTCGACGGCTACGTGAACGCCCAGATCCAGCCCCAGGCTAGCGGTTATCTCGTCAAGCAGAACTACCGCGAAGGCGCCGAGGTATCGAAAGGGCAGGTTCTCTTTGAAATCGATCCTCGTCCGTTCCAGGCCGCGCTTGATCAGGCAACTGGACAACTCGGGCAGGCCAAGGCTCAGGTACAACAGGCCAAAGCGCAGCTTGGACTCGCTGATATCAACGTCAATCGTGATACCCCGCTCGCACAGGCACATGCCATTGCTCAGAGCCAACTCGATAACGACACCCAGCAGAAGGCCCAGAATGAAGCCGCAGTAAAATCGGCCGAGGCATCCGTTGCCACCGCTGAAGCCGCTGTCGCCAACGCAAAGCTCAACCTAGGATTCACCGAAGTTCGCTCGCTCATCGACGGAGTTGCAGGCCAGGCAACAACCCAGGTAGGCAACCTGGTAAACGGCCAGTCCGTTCTTACCTCCGTCTCGCAATTGAATCCGATCAAGGTTTACTTCTCCATCAGCGACTCGGAATATCTCGCCCTGACACAGCGCGCGCGCGAAGGCGGCGGAGATCTCCTCAAGAATGCATCTGCCGTTCCCTTGACCCTTACACTCGCGAACGGAGAGCCCTTCCCTATCAAGGGACACATCGCTTTTGTTGATCGTCAGATGAACCCGCAGACTGGAGCCATCCGCATCGCCGCTGCCTTCCCCAACCCAGGGAATGTTCTGCGCCCCGGCCAGTTCGGACGCATCAAAGCTGAAACCGAGCTGCGGCACAATGGGCTGCTTATTCCCCAGATCGCCATTCAGGAACTCCAGGGACTGCAGCAAATCTACGTCGCAGGCAAAGACGGCAAAGCCCACCTGGTCACCGTCACGCTTGGACCTCAGATCGGTACAGACTGGCTCGCCGAGAGCGGAGTCGCCGCCGGAGACCTGGTAATCGTCGACAATCTCCAAAAACTACGCGAAGGTGCACCCGTCGCACCGCATCAGAGCCCTGCTGCTCCTACCGCTACGTCCGTCAACCCGGCAGGAAGGTAATCGATGTCAAAATTCTTTATTCGTCGGCCCATTGTGGCCATTGTTATCGCTATCCTCACTGTGATTGTCGGCGTCGTTACACTGCTTACGCTGCCGACTTCGCAGTTCCCGGACATCGTTCCGCCAGAAATTCTCGTCACCGCGACCTATCCCGGTGCCGATGCCAAAACCGTCGCCCAGGCCGTCTCGACTCCGATCGAACAGCAGATGAACGGCGTCGACAACATGATCTACATGAACTCCGTCAGCGCCAATAACGGCGTAGTTCAGCTCTTTGTCGATTTCGATGTCAAGACCGATCCCAATATCGATCAGGTCCTCGCCCAACTCCGCGTTGACCAGGCACAGTCTCAGCTTCCTGCCCAGGTAACCACCGCTGGCCTCACTGTTCAGAAGGCTCTCACTTCACCCCTCATGCTTGTCGCGATTAACTCCAAGGGTGGCAAGCTGAGCCAGGACTTCCTCACCAACTACGCCATCATTAACCTTCAGGACCAGATCTCTCGCGTCAAAGGCGTCTCCCGCGTTCAGACCTTCGGCGGCCAGTACGCCCTGCGAGTCTGGGTCCAACCGGACAAACTCGCCAAACTGGGCATCACCGCGCCCGACGTTATCAGCGCCATTCAAGCCCAGAACAACGTGAATCCAGCCGGTCAGATCGGCGCCGAGCCAATCCCTAAAGGCCAGCAATTCACCTACACCGTTCGAACCCAGGGCCGTCTCGTTACACCGGAAGAGTTCGGTAAGATCATTCTCCGTGCAAACCCCGATGGATCGATCGTGCTCCTGAGCGATGTTGCTCGTATCGAACTTGGAGATCAGGCATACGGCATCTCAGGCCGTTATAACCAGGCCCCTTCTGGCGTAATGGCGATCTATCAGCTTCCCGGCTCCAACGCCGTCCAAACCGCTGCATCCGTCAACGCCCGCATGAAGGAGCTATCAGCGACCTTCCCAACCGGGATCACTTACGACGTCCCTCTGGACACCACCAAGGCCGTCACTGCCGGTATCCACGAGATCGTCCTCACGCTTGTTGAGGCGCTCGTTCTCGTCGTCATCGTCGTCTTCATCTTTCTTCAGGGATGGCGTGCCACCCTCATCCCATTGCTGGCTGTTCCTGTCTCACTCATCGGAACCTTCATCATCTTCCCCGCACTCGGCTTCTCCATCAATACTCTTTCACTCTTCGGCCTCGTCCTCGCCATCGGTCTCGTTGTCGACGATGCCATCATCGTCGTTGAAGCCGTCGAGCATCACATCGAAGAGGGAATGGAGCCGAAGGCCGCAACCGAACAGGCGATGAAAGAAGTCGGCGGCCCAGTCGTTGCTATTGCCCTTATTCTCGCCGCGGTGTTCATCCCTACTGCCTTCATCCCAGGCATCACCGGACGTCTATACCAGCAGTTCGCCGTTACCATCGCGATCTCGGTACTCATCTCCGCATTCAATGCGCTCACATTATCCCCAGCGCTCGCCTCTCTTCTACTCAAGCCAAAGCAGGAAGGTGCCAGCAAAGGTCCTCTCGCCAAAGGCTTCGCGCTCTTCAATAAGTTCTTTGGCCGCACCACGGAAAGCTTCGTTTCCACCTCCAATGTACTTATCCATAAATCTGGCCTGGCCATGCTTGGCATTCTCGTCATCGGTATTCTGGCGATCTTTCTCGGCAAATCCCTTCCCAGCGGATTTATCCCGACAGAAGACCAGGGCTATATGTTCCTAGCCCTGCAGCTTCCCGACGGTGCATCGGCGCAGCGCACCGATGCCGCACAGCAGAAGATCACCGCTGCCCTGCTGAAAACCCCAGGCATTGAAGGCGTAATCGCCGTCACCAACTTCTCGCTGCTTACCCAGGTGCAAAGTACCAACGCTGGCTTCTTCTTCGTCTCCCTCAAACCATGGGAGGTTCGTAAGAGCAAGCAGGAACAGCTTGAGTACATTCAGGCCAATCTGCAGAAGCAGCTCTTCGCTGATCCGGACGGCATCGCCTTCGCCTTCCCGCCTCCTTCAATTCCAGGCATCGGAACCTCCGGCGGCGTAACCATGGTGATCGAAGATCGCTCCGGCTCTGACGACCCCACAACCCTGACCAAGAATGTGATGGGCTTCCTCGGCGCACTCTCCAAACGTCCCGAGATCGGAGCAGCCATCCCGTCCTATCAACCCGCCGTGCCGCAGCTCTACGCCGATGTAGATCGCGAAAAAGCGCTCCAGCAGCAGGTTGACCTTTCAAACATTTACACCACCATGCAAACCTTCATGGGTGGCTATCTCGTCAACTACTTCAACCGCTTTGGCCGCCAGTGGCAGACCTACGTCGAGGCGGAAGGCACATCCCGCACCAGCATTGCGAATATCAATCAGTTCTATGTTCGCAGCGCCAACGGCAGCCAGGTCCCGCTCGGCTCACTCGTTCATGTGAAACAGATCACCGGGCCTGAATTCATCTTCCGCTTCAACGAATTCAACGCCGCACAGCTCAACATCACAGGTGCTCCCGGCTACAGCTCCGGCCAGATACGGGCCGCGCTTGAGGACACCTTCAAGAAGACCATGCCCCCAGGCGCCGGCTTTGATTACTCCGGCATGTCCTACCAGGAGCAGCAGGCAGAAAAGGGCGTTCCGTCCTGGGCCGTATTCGGACTCTCCCTGCTCTTCGTCTTCCTCATCCTTGCAGCTCTTTACGAGAGTTGGACTCTGCCCTTCAGCGTTCTTCTCAGCACGCCTGTCGCTATCCTTGGCGCGTATATCGCACTACACATACGCTCTTTTGAAAACGACATCTTCGCCACCATCGGGCTCGTCATGCTGATCGGTCTGTCGGCGAAGAACGCCATCCTCATCGTTGAGTTCGCAAAACTCAATTACGACAGTGGCCAAAGCATCTGCGAATCCGCTCTCAACGCTGCGCGTCTCCGCTTCAGACCAATTGTCATGACGGCTCTCGCCTTCATCTTTGGCTGCTTGCCTCTCTGGACCGCCAGCGGCTCCGGCGCTGTCTCTCGGCGCATTCTCGGCACTGTCGTTATCGGCGGCATGACACTCTCAACCGCAATCGGACTCATCTTCATCCCGGTCACATTTGCTGTTGTTGAGTTCCTCTCGCATCGCTATGTAAGAGGCGGCAAAGGCACAACGATGGACTGCAAGCCAAGAACCAAATTGCCCCCCGGCGGAGGCGCTCAATCTACTACGACTCACTCCACGACAGAAGGAGGTCAGGCATGATTCGTTCTTCCGTAACGTCCTCATCGCCCCTGAAGAACGTCAATATGCTCGCCCTCGCAGCTATCGGCATCAGCTTTCTGGCCGGCTGCAACGTGGGGCCCAAATACAAGAGGCCCGCTTCATCTGCGCCGCCCGCATTCCGCGGAGCAGATGAAGCTCCCGTCACCAGCGACGCCAAGAGTTCTCTCGGTGACGAAAAATGGTCGGCCGTCTACCAGGAACCGGAACTCCAGGAACTCATCCGCAAAGCGCTCGCCAACAACTACGATCTGCGTATCGCTGCCCAGCACATTCTGGAACAGCAGGCACAGGTAAAGATCACCCGTTCGCAGGAGCTACCGACGCTCTCCGTTGGCGGCACAGGAATTGGCGCTACCCTGCCATCCTCCCTTGGGACTCAGATCGGCAGTCCGCTCGTGGATGGCTCTTTCAATCTATCCGCCGCATGGACGCCTGATTTCTGGGGCCTCTATCGTAAACAAACAGAAAGCGCTCGCGCACAATTGCTCGCGCAGACCTGGGCCCAGCGCGCTGTTCAAATGACGCTTGTGCAGCAGGTAGCGACGGCCTATTTGCAAATTCGCGCTCTCGACCGCCAGCTTGAAATCACCAGGGACACCCTCAAGGCGCGTCAGAACTCCGTCGACCTGACCACAACTCTGGAAAGCGGAGGTTCTGTTCCGCTCTCAGATGTCCGTCAGGCCGAACAACTTCTCTACGCCGCCACCTCCGAGATTCCTCAACTTGAGCAACAGATTCAGCAGCAGGAAAACGCAATCGCTTTCCTGCTCGGCGAAAACCCCGGCCCAATCGCACACAAAGATCCCAATGCCTTGACGCCTCCGCCGCAGAATCTGCCTACCGGCCTGCCCTCCGAATTGCTGGAGCGCCGTCCCGACATCCAGCAAGCCGAGGCAACGCTCATTTCTGCCAATGCACAGATCGGCGTTGCGCGTGCGCAATTCTTTCCCAGTCTCTCGATCAGCGCCTCAGGTGGCGTCGGCGGAGACGCACTGAACAACATCTTCGACCCCGCCGGCAAAACTATCTACGGCCTCGGCAGCCTCGCTCAACCGCTCTTTGAAGGCGGTAAACTTCGCGGCCAACTCCATCTCTCTCAGGAAACTGAAAAAGAGATGGTGATCAGCTATCAGAAAACCATCGCAGGCGCCTTCCGCGACGTCTCCAATGCCCTCATCGCATTGAACAAACAACGCGCCTACCGCGAGCAGCAGGAAAAGCTCGTAGCCGCAGCGCAGGACTCAACGCGTCTGGCACGCATGCGTTACAAAGGCGGCGCTACCAGCTACCTCGAAGTACTAACCACCGACACCAATCTCTTCACCGCTCAACTAAACCTCGTAAGCGCTCAACAAGGCGAAGCACTCACCCTCGTGCAACTCTATAGCGCTCTCGGCGGCGGCTGGCAGTAGCCACCGCAACTTAACCCAGCCCATCCTTGTGCAGTCTCATCGCACAAGGATGGGAGAAACCAGTCCCTTCCCCATATTCACAACATTCATAAAACAATCCACCCACAAAATTCCTCGCAACCTCACCCGCATTCTTAGCCGACTCACACACTCCACTAACATAGAGTGTGTGAGTTGGCTAAGAATGTGGCTGGGGTAATCCAGGGAAAGAGGACTAAGTGCGAATATTCATATTGCTTATAGGCATCGTTTGTCTATTCGCCGTGCTGATCGATGCCTTCCAGACCATCATTTTGCCGCGCCGCGCATCCGGCCGCTTTCGCCTCACACGCATTTTCTATCTTGCTACATGGACCCCCTGGAGCTTCTTTACCCAACGCATGAGCGATCCTCGTAAGCGAGAATCCGCCCTCAGCTATTTCGGTCCCTTGTCCTTGATCATTCTTTTAGTGGTGTGGGCAAGTGCAATGGTCTTCGGATTTGCGCTTATCTTCTACGGGCTAGGAAGCCCTTTCAACGACATGACGCAGAAGCCGGGCTTACGATCCGACCTGTACGTGAGCGGAACCACGATATTCACCCTGGGGTTAGGAGACGTGACCCCGCGCAGTGCCTGGGCTCGCGAACTTGTAATTCTTGAGGCCGGTACCGGGTTTGGCTTTTTAGCCGTCGTCATGGGATATTTCCCTGTTCTCTATAGCGCTTTTTCACGACGCGAAGTGAACATCTCTCTACTGGATGCCAGGGCTGGATCCCCGCCAACCGCCGCTGAATTGATGCGTCGCCACTCCTACCTCGGCGCAGACCGTGCTCTCACACTACTGCTGGAGGAGTGGGAGCGGTGGTCAGCAGAGCTATTGGAGAGTCATATCTCCTACCCGCTCCTTTGTTATTTTCGTTCGCAACACAACAATCAGAGTTGGATCAGCGCTCTGACAGCCATCCTCGATACGTCGGCGTTGCTGATTGCCGGGGTGCAGGGACATGAGGCGCGTCAGGCACAACTGACCTTTGCTATGGCGCGTCATGCGATGGTAGACCTCGCGCAGATCTTCGCTCTTACCCCAATCAAGAATGCCCCTGACCGACTCTCTTACGAGCGCTACGAACAGCTCTACAGCCTGCTTTGTCAAAGCGGTGTAAGTGTCTGCCGCGACGGTCAATCCTTCGCACGTCTTCGCGAGATGCGCGCCCTCTACGAGGGTTACGCCGAGGCTCTTGGGGACTATCTTTGCATGCCGCTTCCTCCGTGGATCGCTGACAAGCCGCATAAGGACAACTGGCTGTCTGTAGCCAGATTGCGAGCCAATGCCGAGGCAGCTAATTCAACCCCCAATGAAGAAACGCAGCCCACCACGGGTACCCAATCCATCGCATTTCAATTGGATGACCATCACGATTTTTAGCTCTTAACTCACACCCTCAAGCTGCTTCTTTTCTCCTATAACGATTGGGTCTTTCACAATCAGGAGATAAGAGAGTGCGCCCAAAAACGAGACCATCGCACAGATCACCAGTGTGAGATGAAAAGAATGTGTACGGTCAAGCAGAAAGCCCGTGATGATCGGCGCAAAAGACGCACAGATGAAGCTTCCAAAGTTTTGTATCGCACCAACCGAAGCCACAATTTCCGCTGGAGCGATGGACTGCACCAATCCCCATCCCGAGTTCCCAGCGAGATACGTAAAAAAGAGCGCCAGCCCGATGCCAAACGCAGCGCCCATTGCCCCCGGAATATAAGGCACCAGCAAAGTACAGATTGCAGAACACGTCAACCCCGTAACCAGCAGAGTTCGATGAGTCTTGATCGGCGCACTTCCACGACGTACCCAGAAATCTGCAATGATCCCGCTGATCAACATGCCGACAGTCCCAAAGGCAAAAGGAATAACGGCAATCATCCCGGTAGCCGCGATACTTACATGATGTTCTGCCTCAAAGTAATTCGGCATCCAGCTCATATAAAGCCATACCGTGTAGTTGATACCGCCAAAGCCCAGCATCATCCCCCACATAGTGCGCATGCGAAAGAGCCCAAGCCATTGAGCGGAAGAAATGCGCGTTCGATCATTCCTCAGATCACTCTTCTGCCCAGATGTATCCAGATACTCCATCTCGTGATCGCTCAATGAAACAGCCCTGCGATCGCGGTAGAAAACATACCAGACAACCGAGAGAATCAACCCAGGGATGCCGATCAGCATAAACATCCCCCTCCAGCCAAATGCCATCATCGTCACCGTAAGAATCGGTGGTGCAATAGCCTGCCCCATCGTTGTTGCGGAGTTGACTATCCCCATCGGCGTAGCACGATCACGAACATCGAACCAGTCGTTCACCGTCTTGACTGCCGAGATGACAAATGGTGATTCCCCTACGGCCAAACCTACTCGTGCAGCAAAGAACGAGGTAAAGCCACTCACCATACCCGTCGCTGCCTGCGTTACAGACCATAGAAACATCCCTGCGCCCAGAACCAGGCGTTCTCCGAAGCGATCCAGAAGTATTCCCATCGGAAGTTGGAAAATAGCGTAGGCCAACGAAAAAATCGAAAGCAGAATCCCCATCTGCGTGGCGGAGATGCCAAGATCAGCTCGAATTGTCGTATTGGCAATCGCCAGGGAGCCGCGATCGATGTAATTAATAATCCCCGCGACTGAAAGAGTCGAAATCGCGAAGACCTGGATTCTAGCGATGCGCCGTGATTTGTGGGGCCTGGAAATAGCCACATGGATCCCAGAATTGCGAACGCTACCAGCCGGTCCTCTGATATTAATGCTGATACGACTGCCGAGGAATAAAATAAAACACTAAAATCACAGCCGCATCCGCCCCTCTTCCGGTGCCTTCAATCTCGCACAATAAGCGACTCTTCCTCTATCTCATTTATGCTGATAGTAACGGAAAGTCGCTCAGAAAAATCAGCCTGCGAAACCTCCAATCGAGTTCGAGGAATTGTCTAAATTTACGACTAAAGCCCTCAAGCTATAATTCCGCATGAATCTGCTCGTCCCCACGAGCACCTGAAAGGTCATCATCCACCGGCCTTCGAGTAGTTCGTACACTGAGGTCGGTTTTTAGAATGAAGAACGAAGAACTCATCTTTGTCACCGGCGCGACCGGATTTCTGGGCTCGCAGCTGGTTCACGAACTGCTGGACCGCCATCCACAGGCTACTCTGGCGCTGCTGATTCGAGATAGATCCAATCAATCCGCCCAGCAACGCGCCGATTTGATCGTGTCTCCAGCCGATCGCAAACGCATACAGGTGTACTCAGGGGATGTAGGCCTGCCCAACTGCGGCCTCGACGCCTGTGCCAGGCAATATCTTTCCTCTGAGACAACCCGCGTGATTCACTGCGCCGCCACCGTCCGCTTTGATCACTCGCTGGAGGAGGCCCGCCGTATCAACGTCGAGGGCACCCAGCGCATACTGGATTTCGCAGCCACAGCGCCACAACTTCGCAGCCTCGCCTACGTGGGTACAGCCTATGTCGCCGGCGAACGCACCGGCCCAGTCCTCGAAAGTGAATTGATATTAGGGCAAAGCTATCGCAACACCTACGAACAAACCAAAGCAGAGGCCGAGGCGCTCGTGCGCTCACATCTTGGCTCCATCCCGGGAGTCATCCTGCGCCCCAGCATCATCGTGGGCGACTCCCAGACCGGCGCGACCTCCAGCTTCAAAATGATGTACTGGCCTTTAAAGATTTACTCCCGCCGCCTCTGGCGCACAATACCCGGCTTTCCCGACGCAGTATTGGATATCGTGCCGGTCGACTACGTTGCCAACGCAGTCGCACTACTGGCCTTTGACGAGGCAGCGTTGGGCAGCACAGTTCATCTCTGCGCCGGACCACGCGGCAGCGCCACCATCCAGCAAATCGCCCAGCGTGCATCGGAATATTTCCATGTGCCCGAGCCGCGCTACGTCGATCCAAAGTTCTTCTTCGCTGCACTGCGACCGCTGCTGTATCTATCCCTATGGGGACGCAAGCGCAAAGTGCTCCGCGATGGCCGCGCCTATCGCGATTACTTCTCCATGCGCATGCAGTTCGATACCACCAATGCCGAGCGCCTGTTGGCGCCATCTGGACTACGGCCGCCACCCGTCCTTGAGTATCTCAATAGCCTGTTCGATTACTGCGTAGCCAGCGAATGGGGACGCAAGACGGTCTCTCCTCAATGAATATCCAGGAGCAGCTTCGGCTCTCACGCGATCCCAACGTCACCGTCGCCAATCTCGTCGACGAGCTGCTGCAACACAAAGGAGATTGCGAAGTCGGCGTCGAGGAGGATGGTCCCTGGCGCCTCGCCGAGCTGCACGCAGAGGTTTGCCTGATCGACGCCTTTCTTCGTCGCACAATCGGACTCCGCCCCGGTCAACCCGTAGCCATTTATCGCACCAATGATCGGCGGTGTTTCCGCTGGTTCCTGGCGATTGTCCGCGCTGGAGGCATCGCAGTTCCCTTGAACCCGATGCTTTCGCTGTCCGAGGTACGGCGAATTCTGGCCAGCAGCGGCACAGAGATTCTGGTGACCGACAAGGCAGTCTTTGAACACAGCATCAAGCAGCGTTCCGAGTTGAATGTCCGCACCTGGATTCAAGCTGACAGCGAAGAGGCAGAGCTTCTCGACGGATTCATACGCATTGTCGATGGCGATACCCAATCTCCGCTCCCTCCCGTAGTCGTCGATCCATCCGCGACAGTAGCCGTATTCCACACCTCCGGCACCAGCGGATTTCCCAAAGGCGCCGCGCTTTCAAGCAATGCCCTGCTCGGTGCGCGCGCGTCCACAGTGTTTGCCGGACTATTTCTGGGGCCAAAAGATCTCGCTCTCATAGCCCTGCCCTGGTCACATATCATGGCCGTCAGCATCGCACTCTATGGCCTCATGGCTGGCATCCGCGGCTGCTTCCTCGATCGCTTTGACGTAACCCGCGCAATAGACCTTGTCGAACGCTTCGGCATCACCGCTTTCGTCGGTGTGCCCGCAATGTTTGCGCGACTGGTCAACAGCAATCCTGAACCTGCAAGGCTCGCCAGTGTGCGCGTCTGGCTCTCGGCCAGCGATCACCTACCTTCTCAAGTAAGGCAGCGCCTGCGACAATATGGCGCTCTGATCCGACTGCCGGGTGGCCGGCGCATTCCGCCCGTACTCATCAACGGCTACGGCATGGTAGAACTCGGCGGCCTCGCCATGATGGGCATCGAGTTTTCGCTTCTCCCCGGCAGTGGAGATCTCTGTTTCCCCGTGCCGCCTTTTCACATCCGCGTCGCCGACGAGAACGGAAACGCTCTGCCCGCTGGCTCTACCGGCGAATGTCAGATTCGCCGTCGCGGCCTCATTCCGCATTATTGGAGCGATGAGAAAAAGCACGATGATTCAGCCACAAATGACCTGCTTACCTCCGATGGCTGGCTGCGCACCGGAGACCTCGCAAAGCGAAATCGCCTCGGCATGATCCGCCTCGTTGGCCGCATGAAAGACGTGATCAAGTCCGGCGGTTATTCCGTCTATGTCCGTGAACTGGAAGAGACCCTGGTAACCCATCCCGCAGTAGCGCGAGCCGCCGCTTTCGGCCTGCCGCATCAAGAGAAAGGCGAGATTCCCGCCGCAGCAGTCGAACTGAACAACAACTCCACCGCAAGCGAAAGCGACCTGCTCGCCTGGTGCCGGGAGAATCTCGCAGCCTATAAATCCCCACGCAAAATCTGGATTCTTCCAGCAGGCGACTTACCGCAAAATCACACCGGCAAGATACTTCGACGAGTCCTGCAGGAGCGGTTTTCACAAGAGATCCATTAAAAAACCGGTTTCCAGTGAAGAGACATCTTAAAACCACAATAAAGGGATAGACTTGTCACGTTGATGCAAACACCTTCGTTTTGCAAGAGCGCGGCTTTACCCGCCGAGGATGTTTTCCATCTCAAAATGAATTTGCCCGCACTCTGAGACGTCTCACTCCATAGTGCCTGTCAGTTGCTCATCTACCCGGTAGCTCTCGCCCTTTGTAAAAGCGAACCAATGCAAGGAGAAACAGAATCTTGTCTACCGCCCAGGAAGAGAAGATCGAAGACCGCCTTGCGTTTCTGAATGAGCGAAAGCTGCCTGCAATGATCACCCCGATCGCAGGCGAATCGCTGCATACTCTGCTCAGGGATGCACGCGATTCGCTGACCGCGATAAGGCAAAAGTACGGCGCAATTCTCTTTCGCGGCTTTGATCTCAGCACTCCCGAGGATTTCCGCGCCGCTGCAGCCCTGGCCTTTGAGAACAGCCTTCGGAACTACGTTGGCGGCGTAAGTCCGCGTGGGCAAGTCATGTCCGGCGTCTACGAATCCACTCGCTTCCCAGCTCATCTCCGCATCCCGCAACACAACGAAATGGCGTACCTTCCCGACCCACCCCGCGAGCTCGCATTCTTCTGCGAAATCGAACCGCAGCACGGCGGCGAAACTCCGCTGGCCGATTCGCGTGTGATCTACGACCTCGTGCCCGCGGAGATTCGCGATGTTTTCGAAAGGGTAGGCATCTCCTACCATCGCTATTTGAATGGCCCACGCATGACGCTCCATCACCGCAACCGTCATCGCATAGCGAAACTGCATACCTCGTGGATGGCCGCCTTCTCCACCGAAGACCCCGCAGTAGTAGAGCAATCCTGCGCTGAGAATGGTGGAACAGTACGATGGGATCGAGAAGAAGGGGCAAAGATCAACAACGTCCTGCCCGCCATCCGAAGACATCCAGACACGAACGAGGTGCTCTGGTTTAACCAGGTAGCGACCTTCCTCAGCTCGCCGCGATCCACCGGTCTCATGCGCTGGCTTCTATATCAGGCCGCGTTTCCAGATCCATTTGTGCGGCCTTTTCACGCGACGTTTGGAAACGGGTACCCGATCAGCGTTCAACAACTAAACGCCATTCATCACGCGATTGATACCGCAACAATTCGGTTTCGCTGGCAGCGTGGCGATCTGCTGGTTGTCGACAACTTCCTCGTTACACACGGCCGAATGCCGTATCGAGGAGATCGACGTATCCTCGTTGCCATCCACTAAACCTTCCCTCGCATCTTCGCTGCCCACCAGCGCGTCCCAACCAGTAAAAATCGCCAGTCACTCAGGAACTCAGGTGGCTTTCCCTCAATAGCGTGGCCTAGAAACTGCAATGCCCATCCCACCACAAAAAGGCCGATCCCGACCCAAAGCACCGGTCTCCAAAAGATCCCCGCAATCATCATCGGCAGTGAAACCAGGATCATCGGAATACCAAAAGTATGCGTCAACTGATTCAGCGGATGCTGATGGCTCTCCGAGTAACGCGTGATCCAACTATCCCAACTCCGATTTCCAAGCATGCCTGCAGCATACTCCATCCATGCCATCTCTCATAACGAGGATTGGATCTCATGTTGTACAACATCTACAGGAACATCGCGCATCATCCGCAAAACAAACAACCTCGCAAATCAGGACAGCAGAGAAATGACACTCAGTATTCAGCAACAATTCGGACAGATTGATATCTATGTATTCGACCAGATCCTGCGAGGAAATATCACCGCAGATATGCGTGTACTCGACGCAGGATGCGGATACGGACGCAATCTCGTATATCTATTGCGTGAACGATGCCAGATATTCGCACTCGACGCCAACGCCGACGCTGTTGAACACGTTCGACGATTATCCGGCTCGCTCATGACCGGATTACCTCCCGAAAACTTCCAGGTCGAAGTCATCGAGCACATGCAATTTCCAGATGATTTCGCAGATGTAGTCCTCTGCAACTCGGTACTCCATTTCGCACGCGATGAAGACCACTTCCAAAAGATGTTGTCCGAACTCTGGCGAGTCGTAAAACCAGGAGGTATGTTATTTTGCCGCCTCGGTTCAAAAATTGGAATGGACTTCCCGCCACTGGGAAACAATCGATTCCTCATCGGCGATGGTTCGGAGTGGTTTCTCGTAGAAGAAGAAATGCTCCTCAAGTTAACCCGGCAGATGCACGGAACACTCGTTGATCCATTAAAAACAACCATCGTCCAAAATCATCGCTGCATGACAACCTGGATAGTACGAAAGAGTCCAAAGCCTCTATAACAACTCATAACTTGATATCTTCATGGTGAATCAGAAGCCATACAATTGCGGTTGTAATCTCCGATCCTGAAAAACCGGACGAGGCTCGCATCGGTGAATCGCGCTATCGCTCTTTTGCTTGTCATGCTCGCCGCGATCATTGCATTGATTACGTGGCAACGGAGTGCGCAGCCACACCTCGCGATCTCCCCTCGAGAACTCACCCTGCCCGCGGATGGCGCTCCACATCGCGCTGCGCAAATAAGGCTGTCACAAAACAAACAGATCGAAAGTAATAACATCACGATCACTGGACACGCCCCTGCGCGCATCCTTCCCGCCACCAGGGACGCCGCCGCTGCCTTGGAGATTCAGTCCCCGGTCAACCCGGCAACCGAGCGGTTCATCCTCAAGTACCGCGGTGCTCCCGTTACCCTGGTAGCGCATTTCATCTCCGATAACAACGATCGCTTCAGCGACGGCACTCCCGACTTTCTCCGTCTACACACCACAGAAGATCGTTCAGCCTTCCGCCGCTGGTTCACAACAATGGCCGATATCACCGCCACACTTCCAACCGAACACCTGCCGCACGAGATTGATGACTGCGCCGCCCTGCTGCGATGGTGCTACCGCAACGCCCTGCACTCTCACGATGAAACATGGCTGGCAACCATGCCCATGGAAACTCTGCCGCCCATCCCATCCATTACGCAGTATGCGTACCCCTTCACACCACTGGGCTCAAACCTTTTCCGCGTAACGTCTGGAGCCTATGCTTCGGACGACGTTTCCAATGGCAGTTTTACGCAGTTCGCCGACGCCAAAACCCTTTGGCAGCACAACACTTTCTTCGTCACCAGGGATGTGCGTACAGCTCAGCCAGGAGACCTGCTTTTTTATCGCCAGTTAGAACAAAACTCCCCGTTTCACTCAATGATTCTGACCGGCCCTACTCACAATTGGGTGGTCTATCACACCGGACCAATCGGTACCGGACCAGGAGAGATACGGCGAGTTACATTGAACGATTTACTTCATCATCCGGATACACGTTGGCGGCCAGTTCCGGAAAATAATAACTTCCTGGGTGTCTACCGTTGGAATATACTTCGCGAGGAGCCTCGATGAGACTGCGCGCTGTTTCGTTCCTTGCCTTGCTTCTCTTTGCCCATCCTGCCGCCCATGCACAGGACCGTGCAGTCTCGTTCAATCTGAGCACCAGCAAGACATTTGCTCCCGGCGAGCAACCTAAAATCCATCTCTACACGCACAACGTAGATGCCCTCGAATTTCGCGTCTATCGTATAAATGATCCCGTAAAGTTCATGGAGAATCTGCGGGAGCTGCATTCCTTCGGGCCAGAAGCAGGCCTGCTCGGCAAAGAACAAATCGACAAACGGACCTTGCTGGAGAAGTTCCACGACTGGAAAGCAGGTCTCTGGAGCAGCATTCGCAATTTCTTCCGGCAACAGTTTTCGCAGGAAGCACGCAGCGCGCTGCGTGATCATCAAAGCGCAATCACCCATCACAGCCGCATCGTTAGCGAAGCCGAGTTCGCACAGATTCCCATCCTCAACCAGGGGCAACTCGTGTCGCGCTGGCGACAACTCGTACCGTCTACGTACATCTCCGATGCGAATGACCTAGCCGTACCCAAGTTGTCCGCCGGACTATATCTCCTGGAGGCGACCGACGGACGATACAAGGCCTACACGCTGCTGATGATGACGCAGATGGCCCTCGTAACGCGGACCACCTCCGGCAATGTCGTAGCCTATGTTGTCGATCGCACAACCGGTCAGCCAATCCCCAACGTAAAGGTGGACGCAGGTTTTGGTCAGAAGGCAGTAGCCACAGCCACCACCGATGCCAAGGGAATAGTTCAACTTGCCATTCCCATTGATAAGTCTTCGCCGGATAACTTCTGGGTGGTTGCAGGCAAAGGAAATGAATTCGCAGCTTCCACCCCAGGTAGCTGGGCACTGAACCTCTCTTCAAGCGGCAAGTTCGCAGGCTATGTCTTCACCGAACGACCGGTTTATCGACCAACTCATACCGTTCATTGGAAGGGGATACTCCGCGAACACAACGGCAATGCATTGGCGCTCCCAAAAGCAGGCAGCGTTCACGTAATCATCTCCGATGGGGAGAGCAAAAAGGTCTTTGATCGGCAGATGCCTCTTCCCGCAACCGGCGAAATTACCGGCGACTTCGATCTTCCCAAAGATGCCTCGCTGGGCTACTACTCTCTACAAATAGGCGATAAGCAGGAAGATCTCATCTCCAGCGGCTTTCATGTCGAGGACTACCGCAAGCCCGAGTATCGCGTACAGGTAACAGCAGCGCAGAAACGAGTACTTGAAGGCGCAACAATGCCGGTCACGATCGATTCTCGCTACTTCTTCGGCGAGCCTGTGGCCAATGCAAAGGTTAAGTATCGCGTGTATCACAGCCGTCATTACTGGTGGGGAGAGCAGGATGACGATAGCTCCGGCGGCGATGAAAGCGCCGATGCAGATGCAGAAAATCAATCCACAGAAAATCAAACCGGTTACGCCGGTGACGAGGAAGCCGAGCAGACCGGCAAGCTGAATGCAAACGGAATCCTCGTCATCCAGGTTCCAACCCGCGTCGACTCCCAGGGCCACGCACATCCAGATCTGGACTACACAGTAGAAGCTGGCGTAACCGACGCAGCCAACCGCGAGATCACAGGCCGCGGCCGCTTCCTCGCAACCTACGGAACATTCCGCGTGAATATCGAACCTGTAAGTTACGCGGTACGCCCCGGCGAACAGGCAAAATTCCGCGTGACCACGGTGGACTATGACAATAAACCTGTCAGCACCCGCGTCCACGTTCAGCTTGTCTTCCGACATTATGAAAGCGGAAAGACAGAAACCACGCTCGGCGCAACAGTCGATGTAACCACCGACGCAACAGGCAAAGCCACAGGCGAAGTACCCATCGGCCAGCCAAAGTACAGTAGCGCCAGCCTTCAGGTAACTGCCGCTGCAGTTGTGCCAGGAACACGCGACCCGGTAAACGATAGTTATCTGTGGATCATGGGCGCAGGAGAGACAAGCTGGGATAGCAGCACCCAGGCCACGCAGATCGTGGCCGACAAGAAAACCTACGCCCCCGGCGATACCGCACATCTAAGCATCGTCTCGCAGACAGGCGGCTTCTATGCACTGGTAATCGCACAGGGCTACACAACACAAATGCGCGAAGTGATGCATACCGACGGCAACACGCTTTCGTTCGATCTGCCCATTACTTCCGACTCGCAGCCCAACATCTCGGTGAATGCATACTTCATCAAGGACAACACTCTTTACCAGGCCAGCAAAATTCTGAAAGTCCCGCCCGTTCAGCAGCAACTGAATGTAGAGATCACCCCAGGAAAAGAAGTTTTTCAACCGCAGCAGAGCGCTACTTATGATGTCGTCACGCGGGATTATGCAAGCAAACCCGTCAGTGCAGATTTAAGTTTCGGTGTAGTGGATGAAGCTATCTACTCTCTCTATCCAGACAGTAGTGGAGATATGGTCGCAAGGCTGTATCCACAGCGCTTCGCTGAGTCTCAGGTTGACTCTTCCCTCGATTACTACTTCAGTGGTGAGGCTGGCAGCAAGTCGCCGTTATTGGCCATGCGCGACGCCCGCTATCGTCCCCAACTCGCTCAGGTCAAGCCGGGCAATGAGCAAAAGCCGCGCATCCGCAAGGCCTTCCCCGACACAGCATTCTGGGCGCCTATCGTCCATACAGACGCAAGCGGACACGCCCATGTGTCACTCACCTTTCCAGATTCGCTCACGACCTGGCGAGCCACAGTACACGCTATAACGCCGGATTCGAAAGCCGGCTCCGCCATCAGCCGTGTTCTCGTGCGCAAGAATGTGCTGGTACGCATGGGCACACCGCGCTTCATGTTAAAAGGCGACGAAATCACGCTGCCAGTGATCGTGCATAACTACCTCGACACAGCAAAACAAGCAACCGTCTCGCTCAAAGTCGAAGGGCTCGATACACTCAGCGGAGCACAAAAGAGCGTCACAATCCCCAGCAAAGGCGAGGCCACCGTATTGTGGCGCTTGCGAGCCACACAAGTCGGCAAAGCAAACCTTACCGCCTCCGCCATAACAGATACCGAGTCTGACGCGCTTGAACTAACCTTCCCCGTCGAACCGGCGGGCGTCGCGCAAACCCTGTCGCAGAGCGGAGCGATCGCACAAAACGCTTCCCAGGTCACAGCAAACATAACCTATCCATCCAACACCGATCCGGCTGCGCACACTCTCCATATCGAGGCAAGTTCGTCTATCGCTGGCTCGCTCTTCTCTGCTCTGAACTATCTCACGTCCTATCCCTACGGCTGCACCGAACAAACGATGTCGAGTTATCTGCCAAACGTAATTGTGGCCGAGACACTCAGTCGCCTCAAGGTAAATCGCCATATCGACGACGTGGATCTGCACGCCAAGATGCAAGCCGGCCTCGAACGTCTGAAGGATTATCAACATGACGACGGAGGCTGGGGCTGGTGGAAGGAAGACGATAGCCGCGTCTACATGACCGCATACGTCGTCAGTGGTATCGGTCAGGGAGCCCAGTATGTCCCACTCTCAAACGACCAACAAGCAATGCTCAACCGCGGCATGGGTTATCTGCGCAGTGCTCTTGATCAGCATTCAAGCATGCGCCCCGACCTGCGAGCTGCGGTAGTTTACGCCCTTGCGGAAGCAGGCGACAAACGGCTTGGCACCGCCCTCGACGCTCAGTGGGCACAGCGCAAAGATCTGCAACCAGAGGCACTGGCCATGACCGGGCTCGCGATGTTGCAGATGCGCGATAAACGCGCCACAGAGATTGCCAATCTGCTCGCATCACAGGCCATACATCAAGGCAATCTCGTCTCGTGGAAAGGATCTTATCTCCCCCTGCTTGATTACGACTACAACAACGATGCCGAAGCAACCGCATACGCAGTACGCCTGCTGGCGAAGGTTGATCCGAGCAACCCATTGTTGGGCGGCGCTGCGCAAGGTCTGATGTTAGCGCGCAACGGTAACGTCTGGTGGGATTCCACCGAACAGACCGCAATGGTGCTCTTCGGACTAACCGACTATCTCGCCGCGTCGCAGGAGTTACAGTCAGACTTCACAGTAGACGTGCTCGTGAATGGCCACTCCGCCGGGCAACGACATTTCACCGCTGAAGATGCACTCAACGGCGCTTCTCTCACAATCGATCTCGACGCCGCACATCTACAGACCGCGGCAAACAATGTACAGATAGTCCGAACCAGCGGCAGTGGACGCATATATTGGTCTGTCCGCGGCGGCTACTACTCCACAGAAAAGAAAAACTACCAGGTCGGCACCATGTCTCTGAATTTGACCCGCGATTACTACAAGCTGCAACCTATGCAGAAAGATGACAAAATACTGTATTCATTGCAGCCCATGAATGGCACAGCCCAGGTAGGAGACGTGCTCGCCGTACACGAAGCAATCAACGGCACGCCCGCCCGTTATCTCCTACTCGAAGATCCAATCCCCGCAGGCACAGAATTCGTTCAGAGTGAAGATAGCTATCCCATCGATCACAAACCCGGTGGATGGTATGACTGGTTTACAAGACGAGAATTCCACGATGATCACGCCGCCTTCTTCGCCAGTGAATTCACCGGAAGACAAGAGATTTTCTACCTGATCAGAGTAGTGAATCCTGGCACATTTCAAATCAGTCCCGCGCGCGTGGAGCCTATGTATCAGCAAGGCGTGCAAGCTACCAGCGATGCTCTGCAGCTACAGGTACCTGCACCAGCCCTGCCAGGAGGTCCGCAATGACATCACACTCAACCTCGCCATTGCGTGGCGCTCTGGCTCTGCTCAACGTTCGTTTCATTTTGCAGCAGATCATCCTCGCACTGCTGGTCTTCGGACTTTCCGTTCTCTGGCTGCGCATCCCGGATGCAAGTGCAATCGATGTAATTGGCTCGGTGTTGCTTGCTCTCATCGTGCTCGCAGTAGCAGGCATAGGGGAGTCTTCCCTCATCCTCCGTCTCTCCGGCCAACATCACACATTGAGCAAACTCCTGCGCGGTGCTCTGTTGCTATTCATTGGAGCCGCACTCTGGCTTGGCTGGAGTGTACTGCTTCAACACTTGCATGGCGATGACTACCTTCGCGCCGGTTATCTGAATTCGCGATTTCCGCACTCGCTACGCAACCTGTTTTCCTTTGAACATATCCTGCTCTGCTTCGGATGGCTATGGGCAACACTGCGGTGGATTATGGCTGGCATAATTGCCGTCTTCGTGTTCACCCTGACTGCGAGTATCCGGCCGCTTCGCGCCATAGTCCGCGCACTCAGCTCCCTCTCTTATTGGAGCGTACTTATCTTAGGAACGGCCAGCGCGATTGTCATCACAGGCTTGCTGCTAGAGTGGACGCCGGGCCAGGGCTTGACTATCGAGATGCTAAGTCTGGTGCTTCGTCTAAGCGTAGCAATGATCCTGGATGCCACCATTGCATGTTTCCTGCTTGCGATCCTGGCCGTATGCGAGCGGCAGACCGATGCGCTTTACCTCACACCTGCCGGAACTCCAGACGAAAGCCATCCGCGTACAGAAGAAACTCCATAGCGTATAAGCAATGCATGCACCCGAGAAGCAGCAGCAAGATGCGCGCTCTCGCTGGCCCTCAACGAATCCGTATGCTGCAACGCGCTTTCGATCTCGTCGATAGACATCGTATGTGCGCTTTCAAAATGTTCCCCTGCCAACACCTCAACCAGGCCCTCCCGTAACCAAAGCGGTGTGCGCTCGTTGGACTCAGACTCCACAAGAACATGAAGCATCTCGTGCATCAGCGTCTCCGAAGCAACTCGTCCACGCGCATGCAAAATTGCCTCCGGCTGTAAAACAATCGTGTCCCCTCGCGTACTCGCAAGTGCCCATCCAGGCTGCGTCGTAAGCTGACGAAACACCTCCGTCGTCGACGCAAAAATAATCTCAGGATGAATCTCTTGTTGAGGTGGAAACCGCTTCTCTGCATCACCCCACATCCGCTCGATCTCTGCCTGTTTCTCTGCAGAAAACACATGCGTAGCGCGTAGAGCAAGTGGACCGACGCGCGTCTCCTGCCACCCCATGTCCTCCGGCAAGATGCGTACCGTCGTCCCCGAAAAATAGAAGGCAAGAATCTCTCGCGCATTCTTCCCCTCAGAAGCCATCTCCGTCGCGCCCACCTGGCAAAGACCAACTCCATGACCATGGCCACGGCCATCAAAGACAAGCTCGCCGTTGCGAACCCCAAGTTCGTATGCATCGCTACGAACACGATTCCATCCCATCGTTCGGCCAATCCCAAAGCGCAATGCACTTGCCGAAACCATCGATGTCGCCCCATCCGCGCCAGTGAAAAGTACGCGCAACGCGCGCCGCGACGGACTTCGCTCCGCAACATGCGCTGTCACGATCCTTGCAGGCAAATGCCATCCTTCTTTTTGTGCGACCTCCAGCAGCGTACCCAGCGGAACATCCGCATGCCACGCTGCCGTATCACGCCGTCCGCAATATGGATCTCCGTGACTGCGCAGATAAGGCGTACCACGAAGTTTGGGCCAGAGGATTCCAGCATCTTCTGTTAAACCGCCACAGTTCTGGCTAAAGAAAACCTCCACCTGATGCGGACCAAACCACAATGTCTCCCCTGCAGTTGCCCGCACTGCATCTTCGATAGCCAAAGACGCCGATCCAGGCAGCATCGCCTGACACGCAGTGCTATCGCATAGATCCGCGCTCAGGTGACCATGTTGAGCAACGAAGTGGCTTCCATTCAACGCATACGTCCGCGCAAGAATAGCCAACGCACGCAAGGATTGCCCAGGTTCGTCATGTGCAGCCTCCGCGTTCAATACCGCAGCCACATAACGCTCGCTCGGCAGCGTAAGCACAACATCAACATTCTGCCTCCGAGCCTGTAGATGCCAAAGTCCCGTAGCGGTACGCATCTCACCTGTCGCATCGTCAGTAACACGCAGGGATCCACCAGCAAAGATCTCCTTAGGCGCAATAACATGAAGCGGCGCAGTCAACGGAGTGTGTATACATTTAGCGCATAGCGACGTCCATGCATGCGCGCCAATCGGCGTCACTGTCACAGTACGAAGACTTTGCGTGGAGAAAAGCGCCACCGATATATCCCGTCCACCGCTGCCGTCGCTCGTTGCTGCAACCGCTCCCAGACTCGCGAATAACATCACAAGCCAGGCAGCCCAACAGCAGCCCCTCATCGCGTTTGCCCTTCAGACGTAATATCTCGGAAGAATTTCTGCGCCAACCGTGCAGCAGTTCCACCATCGCCATGCGGCACATACACTACAAGCACATATCGACCAGGTATCGCGCCGACAAACCATCCATGAGTCCAGGCCTCTCCAGCATCACTCGCAGTCCCCGTCTTGCCGAGAATATCTACACCTTTAACAGCCGCCGGATCAGCCATGCCATAACTCACCGAATCCCTCAATCCACGCGCGATAACTCCATCCCGCGGCATTCTGCTTAATAGGTCACGATACGCTCGCCCCATTTCCAACGGAGACACAGACACTCCGTCAAGCCCCAGAACAGCCAGTTGGCGTTGCTCCACATTCACCAGATTCATAGACGCATGCTGCAAATGAAACTCATGGAATGCCTCTTCTAATGCTGGTCCGGAAAAACGGCGCGCCATCTCTGCAAACCATGTATTACATGACTCAGCCAGTGCGCTCTCAGCAGTGAATACAGGATGGTCCGCCGGATGCGTGCATGGCAATGCCCTGCCCCCCACATGCAGATCACGTCGGCAGTAAACCTCCATCTCCGGACGTACAATACCATGCTCCAGCGCATACTCCAGCAGCAGCGGCTTGATCGCCGAGCCAGGCGATCCGCGGCGTTGTTTTCCCGCGGAAGCAAGCACCGCTCCCGTCCGCGGATCAAGCACTACTGCCGAGCCTTGCGTTCCTTGCAGAGCACGGAAAAGCGCGCGTTCTACCTCCTGCGCATGCGCCTGAATGAGGCTCGCAAAGAACAGCACAACTCCCAGCAACACCTTTATTTTCCTGCTAATCAAGCTACCTCGCACATCTGCATTATCCAGCAGGCAACAGCAGAACGTCGATCACAGCCATATCCGCAAGAAACAAGTTGGCTCAGTCATCTATTAGTCAACTGTCCTCTGTCCATGCAACAAAAATTGCTATACGCAAGCGATTCCAGCGCATATATTGAACGTTAGCTCGCCACCTGACCTATTCTTTTAGACAACAACTCGACGTACCTCGATCTCATAGTGGAGCGCACTCTCACTTGAAAGACGCCCAGTTCTCACAAACTCCAGCCGCGCAAACTCTTGGACGCATCGGCCTGCCAGCCTCCATCCAACAACTGGCATCGCAGCCGTGGGATGCAATCGTCGTAGGCGCAGGCCACAATGGCCTCGCATGCGCAGCCTATCTAGCTCGTGGCGGACAGCGGGTGCTGGTACTTGAGGCACGCGAACGCATCGGCGGCGCATGCACAGTAGAAGAAGCGTTCCCCGGCGTAAAGATGTCCCCATGCGCCTATCTTGCCGGCCTGCTCCATCCTCTTATCATCGACGAACTCGACCTTTCCTCTCGCGGATTCTCATGGACTCCGGCAACGAACGGACTCTTCGTTCCCTTCCTCGACGGACGCAGCATTCAGCTCTGGGATGACGACTCGCAATGTAATGCGGAGGTCCAGCGCTTTGCACCTGCAGATATTGAAGGCTTCCGCGCCATGGGCGATGTTATCCGCCGTCTCCGCGATGCACTCCGGCCACCTGGCGCGCGCGATACCTGGATAGGCGAAGCCCCCACGCGTGACGAGATCGAGCAGCGTCTCGGCAATGACAAAGAGGCACTCGCAGTTCTCTTTGATTGGTCAATGGCCGAGTTCGTCGAGCACTATCTGCGCGATGAACAGTTACAGGTTGCCTACCTCGGCCAGGGAGTCATCGGCACCAATGCCAGCCCCTTTGACAAGGGCACAGCGTCAGTCCGTTTTCATCACTCCTCAGGTCGTCTCGGCGGCATGCCCGGCATGTGGGGATATGTCAAAGGAGGCATGGGCATGGTCTCCTTCTACCTCTGCGACGCAGCACGTGAGGCAGGAGCCACAATAGCCGCAGGCGTGCCCGTCGCACAGATTCTTCCCGGCGAAGGTGTCCTTCTCGAAAGCGGAGAAAAAATCTCCGCTCCCATCGTCATCTCGAACGCAGACCCAGTCGTTTCGCTTCGTCTGTTGGGTGCAAACGCCGACCACGCATGGAAGTCACAAGTCGAATCCATCCCCATTAAAGGCTGCACCGTCAAGCTGAACGTATTGCTTCGTGAGTTGCCCAACTTCAAATCGCGCCCCGGCACAAACCAACCTCATCACTACGGCCAGATCAATGCCCCTCTAACCAAAGAAGAATGGAAACGCGGATTCGCCGCTGCCAGCGCAGGCCAACTCCCCGAGCATCTCTGGTGCGAACTTTATTTCCAAAGCGTGCATGACTCCAGCGTCGTCCCTGCCGGTCAACACACCATGAGCGTCTTCGCGCAATACGTTCCGCACACCTTTGCAGAAGGTACCTGGGACGATCACCGCGCAGCCGCACGAACGCTTGCTCTCAAGTCGATTGGCCGCTTTTGCAGCAACATCCCCAAGGCTGTCGAAGATGCGCAGGTACTCGGCCCTCCAGACATTGAAAAGAAGGTAGGCCTCACCGGCGGCCACATCTTTCAGGGCGAAATTCTCCCGCAGTTCATGTGGAGCAACCGCCTGCAAGCGCGCACCCCAATGCCCGGCTTCTATCTCTGCGGAGCATGCACACATCCCGGCGGCAGCGTCATCGGCATGAATGGTCGCAACGCAGCCATGGCCGTCCTGAAAGATACAGGAGTCAAAGTGTAATCGTAGATGCATCCATACCAGGTCAGCGAAGGCGGCAGATTTGCAACAGACAATCCATCCTCTTCCCAATAAACCTGAAATGAAGCGCGAGATCGGCTTCCTCGATCTCACCCTCTTCTATGTAGTCAGCGGTCTAAGCCTTCGTTGGATCGCAACCGCGGCCGCCTCTGGCCCCAGTTCAATCGCCGTCTGGATCTTCGCCTGGATCGGCTTCTTTCTCCCACTCGCAGCCAGCGTATTGGAGCTCTCTTCCCGCTATCCGCAGGAGGGCGGCCTCTACGTCTGGGCGCGCGAAGAATATGGCAATTTCGCCGGCTTCATGGCCGCATGGACGTACTGGATGAGCAACCTTCCCTACTTCTCCGCCATACTCTATTTCGCAGCAGGAAGCGCTCTCTTTGCCGCCGGACCTCGCGGCGCAAGACTCGCCAGCCAGAGCGGCTATTACATGACATTCTCACTCGTTGCACTCGGCGGCATCACTCTCTTAAACATGCGCGGCGTCAAGCCCAGCAAATGGCTCAACAACATCGGAGCCATTGGTATGGCCTTACCCGTAGCAGTTCTGATCATTCTCGGTTTCATCTCTTTCCTTCACTTCGGTAGCGCAACTCACTTCACTCTGGCCAGCTTGATACCGCACACCAGCATCAAGAACGCGATCTTCTGGTCCACCATCTTCTTCGCCTTTGGCGGCGTAGAATCCGGCTCCTTCATGGGAGAAGAAATCAAAAACACCCGCCGCACCGTCCCTCGGGCGCTTATCGCAGCAGGCCTGCTGATAACACTCGGCTACATCGGCGGAACCCTCGCCATGCTCGTCGCACTCCCCAGCGAACAGATCAGCGGACTAGGCGGCTTCATGACCGCCATCGTGCAGATGTGCCACAACCTCAACATCGATTGGATCGTCGTCTGCATCGCCCTCCTCGTCACACTCAGCAGCATAGGCGCAGCCGGAGCATACCTGGCCTCCTGCTCCCGCTTGCCCTTCGTCGCTGGTATCGACAACTACCTTCCCGCCGCATTCGGTCGCATCCACCCCAAATGGAACACACCCTACATCGCCGTCTTCTTTTATGGACTCGCAGGCATGCTCTTCGCCTTCCTCGGTCAGGCACAAACCTCCGTCAAAGGTGCGTACGACGTGCTCGTCAGCATGAGCATCATCACCTACTTCATTCCTTACTTATTCCTCTTCGCCTCCATGATTCGTGTACAGAGCAAGCCCTCCGGAGAAGACATCATCCGCGTTCCCGGCGGGAGCCGCATAGCCATTGCACTCGGCATCCTCGGCCTGCTCACAACGACCATCACCATCTGCCTTTCCGTACTGCCTTCAGACGACGAACCAAACAAGCCCCTCGCCATAATCAAAGTAGTCGGAATGACATTCATCCTCCTCGCAGCTGGCGTAATCGTCTATACACTCGGCAAGCGCAGACAAGCAAGACTAACCGTGAACGCGTAACGAACATGCGTCATCGCGCATAACTACGACAACAGCTCAAATCATCCGAGAGAATCGACCATGAACCAGTCGCTCACAGCCATCCTTGGTCTCTACAACGACAAAGCGCCGCTCGAAGAAGCGCATACGATTCCCGCGCCCTGGTATGTCGATCCCGCCATCGCTGCGCTGGAACAGCAGCAAGTCTTCGGCGGCACATGGCAGGCAATCGGTCGCATTGATCAGGTAGCAAAGCACGGTGATTACTTCACCACCGAACTCGCTGGCGAACCCATTCTCGCCGTGCGCGACGCCGACGGAGTACTCCGCGCCTTCTACAACGTATGCCGCCATCACGCCGCCGCTGTCGCCACGGCTCCCTGCGGACAAGCGCAGTCATTTCGTTGCCCATACCACGGTTGGAACTACGGCCTGGACGGCACACTCAAAGGCACGCCCGAGTTCACTGGCGTCTGCAACTTTGATCGCTCCAGCAACGGCCTCGTTCCTCTTGCAATCGATACATGGGAAAACTTCGTTTTCATCAACCTTACCCCCAACCCATCTTCCCTGCACCACTTCCTTGGCAACATGATGGAACGAGTAACACCACTCAATCTCAACTCTCTCCAATTTCACTCACAGCGAAGCTACACTCTCAATTGCAACTGGAAGGTCTATGTAGATAACTATCTCGACGGTGGCTATCACGTACCCCATCTGCACAAGGGTCTGAACAGCGTACTCGACTACACCCGCTACACCATCGAAAACGGCGAACACTATTGTCTGCAATCCAGTCCAATGGTTGCCAGCGATAAAGATGCAGCAATTGCTACCACGCGCAAGGGCAACCGCGCCCATTACTTCTGGCTATACCCTAACTTCATGATCAACATCTATGAAGGCGTAACGGACACCAATCTCGTTCTTCCACTTGGCCCCGATAAGTGTCGCGTCGTCTTCGATTTCTTCTTCACCCATATCGATGAGGAACATGAAGAGCACAATGCCGCCAGCATCGCCACCAGCGACAAAGTACAGGACGAAGACCTGGCCATCTGCGAGTCCGTGCAAAGAGGACTCACCTCGCGCGCCTACATCGCTGGCCGCTTATCAGTACGCCGTGAAGCAGGCGAACATCTCTTCCACCGCTTGCTGGCACATAGCCTCAAAAACGAATCAGCCAGCTAGAGATTCGATAGCCCGTATCTCATCCTGCGAGAGCAACACCCGCTCACTCGCAAGATCCTCCAACATATGCGTCGAAGCCGACGTGCCGGTAAGCGGCAGCATACCCACACTCCGCGCAAAGCTAAATACCACCTGCGCAGTCGTCGCACGATGACGCATAGCCGTCTTCCGCAAATAAGGGTCGCCCAGCACATCCGCATTCACAGTTAACAGCGAAAAGCCCTGGTAAACAATGCCGTGCGCATTACACAGGGCCCGCACTTCCCTGTCCCAGCCAAGTCGCGCATAGCAACGATTCTGCACAAACGCCGGCGCATCCCTATGCGTGGCAATCATCTGCTCCAGTTGTTCCAGCGAGATGTTACTGACCCCGAGTAATCGTGCTCGCCCAGCATCCCGCTCCCGCTGCATAGCCGCCCAAACCTCAGCATCTGCATCTGCCCAGGCGTAACCAGAGGCCGGCCCGTGGAGCATATAACTATCGACGTAATCAGTGCCAAGGTGCTCAAGCGAACTCGCCATCGACTGCGCAACCTGCACAGATGGACTTGCTACAGCATCGTAGGGCAGCCGATGATCCTGCCCGCGTACATAAGTAAATTTAGTTTGTAAAAAAAGATCGTCGCGCGTTACCAGGTCGTCAGCACAGGCCGCCGCAATTCCTTCACCTACACCTGCTTCAAAATAATGCTTCCGCTGATTCGCCGTATCAATGGCACGAAACCCGTTGCGAATCGCAGCTTCCGTGAGCCCCGCCGTTCGTTCTTCTTTCCATGCTGTGCCGTAGAGAAATGTTGGAATAGGCTTGTTCGTAATCAAAGACATACCCTATTCTGCCATGCATGCAAGCCCAGGCCCTGACCTCTATCGAACGCCACTCACCACGAAGCTGTAGTTTCCTGCAGGTAATACGTAGCCCGCCTTTGAATCTCGCGAAACAGCCTGCACCAGTTTGCTCGAAGCCAGCGCCTGTCCGTCCAACTTGTACTCGCCAGCCTCTGCATCACTCAACGGCAACCAACCCGAAGCATTCGCAGGAATCGTCAGTTGCCAATGCGCAGTCCCATCCTTCACCGACCACGCAGAATGTATCTCACCGTACGGAGATGGATAGCTGAAATCGATGCTGCCCAGCTGCGCATCAAAAGCCGGATGCAGATACACAGTATGAAATCCAGCATCCATCGGCGTAGCATCCACACCCGCGGCGTAACGATAGATCCAATCCGCAACCGCGCCATACGCATAGTGGTTGTACGAATTCATGCTTGGATCATCCTTCATCTTGTCGCCATTCCAACGCTCCCACATCGTCGTCGCGCCATGATCTACAAGATATCCCCACGAAGGATAAGTCGTATTCAATAACAAGTGATATGCCAGATCGCGATGTCCAGTCTCAGTTAGAACAGCCAATAGATACGGCGTTCCCAGGAATCCCGTTCCCAGCAATCCATGATTGGCCTCAATCTTATCGACAAGCTTTTGTGCAACGGCACCGCGCAGATTCTCAGGAACAAGATTCACCTGCAACGCAAGCACATAGCCCGTTTGTGTATCGCCGGTTTTAGCCTTCGCATCTGGATTGTTCTCCGCATGAGACGGCTCTTGATGGTCCGCACCTTCAACGAACCCGTCCGCGTGTACAAACTCCTTCTCGAAAGAAGCCTTGATCTCCTCAAACAGCGCCGCATACTTGGCTTCGTCCTGTGTCTTCCCCAGCGCATGAGCCATCTGCTTCATGAGCGTAATGTCATAGGCCCAGGAAGCCGTCGCCACCAACGGATAATACGTCGGTCCCTCAGGCGAAAGCCAGTCACCAAATCCGATGCCCGCATTCTTCTTCCATAGGTGATCGGGATTGGAAACCTCAATAGCAGCGAGGTATTTCGTCATCGCGTTCCAGTTCTGCTGCACCACCGTCGTATCACCGTTCTGCATCCACGAAGTCCACGGAATGATCACGCCTGCATCACTCCAGCCCGCACCAGAATCAGACGAAGTTGTGCTGATACCCGGTGCGTAAATTCCAAACATCGCACCCTCCGCCTGCGTTCCGGAGGCGCTTCCCACCTGCGTCCCACGCATATCGGCAGAATACTTCCTTGAGAACGCCGCCAGGTCCATGTTGTAAGTCGCCGTACGCCAAAAGACCTGGGCATCCGCCATCCAACCCAACCGCTCATCGCGTTGCGGACAATCCGTCGGCACACCGACAAAGTTCGATCGTTGTCCCCAGAGAATATTGCTCCACAAGCTATTGATCATCCCGCTGCCCGTCTTCAATTGAGCAGTGAATGCAGCATCCGTATGAAAGACAACACCCGTCACAGTACTTAGACTTGGCTTCCTCACCACGCCCGTCAACTCCAGATAACGGAAGCCATGAAAAGTAAACTGAGGTTGAAACTCTTCCTCGCCTTTGCCCGCAAGAATGAAGTGATCTGTAGAAAGCGCCGTCCTTAAATTATCCGTATACAGCGTTCCATCCGCATTCAAAATTTCACCGGTGCGCACTTGAACATCCGTGCCTGCTGGTCCCTTCAAATGCAACTTCTCCACACCGGAAAAATTCTGTCCCATGTCGTAAATAAACACGCCAGGTCTCGGCTCTGTCAGAGCTTTTGGCGTCAGCGTACGCTCCACGCGAATCGGCTGAAAGTCCTGTCCATCAATCGCAATCCGTGGTCCTGCATGCACCTCTACCGGCTTCCACTTCGACGCATCAAAATGCGCAGCATTCCATCCCGTCTGAATCAGCCGCGCATCCTGCGTCTCGCCGTCATAAATCTCCGCCTTCAAAATTGACGAAGCATCGGCCTTCCAATTCGCATCGCTCACAATCCAATCCACACTTCCGTCTGCGTATTGAATGCGCAACTGCACCATCAGCGAAGGCGGATCCACCCCATAAACATTCGGCTGTTGAAACCACTCCAATGGCGTCGAATACCACCCCGGAGCCACAAGCGCCGCAAGCGCATTCCGGCCCTGCGCCACCTCTTTCGTCACATCATAAGTCTGATACTTCAACCGCAATCTGTAATCAGTCCATCCCGGCGCAAGCACATCATCCGCAGTCCGCTTGCCATTCAAAAAAACCTCATACGCTCCCAATGCAGTCGCATACAACCGCGCCGAAGCGATCTGCTTACGCACAACAAACTCATGCCGCAAACTCTTCACTGTCTGCGCAGGCCACGGATTTCCAGGAGATCCTGAATCAACACCGTTCGCTGTATATCGAATCACCAGCGGCTTCCACGATGCATCTTCATCGCCACCGCGAGTCCATCCCTCCGCCGGATGAACCGATGTCTTCCATGCCGAGTCCATTCCAGTCGCAAAGCTCGCCGTCGAACCATCTGTAAGCTCCGCCACCAGCGTAGCGTTCATCATCGGCGTATCGCGACCCGCAAATCCATTCGAATTCTCACCATAATGCGTAGTCTCGATCGCGAGAAGATTCGCACCGCTCTTCACCTGCGATGTCACCTCAATCTGCACATACTTCTTCCACGGAAACTGCTTATACGGCGGCAACGAAGCACCCTTTGCCACCTGCGCTCCATTCACCCACGCGGATGCCACATCCTGCCCCGTCACGAACAACACCGCGCGGCGCACAGACGCATTCAGCGTAAACGGCAATCGGTATCCAATCTTCTGTTCAGGCGCCTTGCCATCCAGCGCAGCTCCATCCGGACTCGTCACCCACGCAGCCTTCGCTTCGCGTACCGCAGCCTCTTCCCATGTTTCGTAACCGATCCATTGCGCATGCCAATTCTGCTGATCGAGCAACCCCGTTTCCCACCAGCTCGTCTCGCTCACCGGATACGCATCGCCATCCTTATCCCATGCCATCACCCGCCAGAAGTACCGCGTACTCGGCATCAAAGCAGGGCCCGCAAACGTCACGTTCACAGACTGTCCTGAATGAATTCTTCCACTATCCCAAACATCGGCCTTGTTCGAAACGAGCAACTCTCCACGCGTCGCCACTTGAATCGAATACGAGGTCTGCATTGCTCCACGCGTGACATCTCGCAACACCCACGAAAAATGCGGCGCGTGATCGTCCAGTCCCAATGGCGTGACCAGATCATCCACGCGCAGTTTCGTTGGAGATTCTTTCTCATTTGAAGCAGCCGAAGCAGTCGACGAAACACCCAATAAAACGGCACTCAACGCAACAGCGGTCACAACAGAATCAATCCAACGGGATGACGACGACATTCCACTTACCTCAATTCCAAACAATCAACGTGTACAGCGGATAGTATGTAACCCTATTTCCAATATCAACCGAAGCGCACCTTCAGAGGAGTTATGCGTAGCTCCCGCCGACAGACTGCTTGCCTCCACGCTCCTTCGTGATCCGCTCAACGTAGCCGCATTCGCGCAATGCAGCCAGAGGATCGATAGGCAACTCCCGCGCCGCACGCCACTCCGCCACCAGCGGCCGCACGTCCGTCCAGAACGCTCCACGAAACAACTCCTCCGCCTCAACAAGTCTGCATTCATCCTGCAAGTTGGACAGATGCTCGCGATCCACCAACGCAGCCTTCAGCCACAACTCCTGAGCGGCAACAACGGTCTGCACCATAGCTTCCATCTTGTCCTTCAGGTTATGACTCTGATCGATCATGAAGGCTACATCCAACTCCATGCCATCGCCCTTCGCAGCACGTACTTCATGCAAATGTATTTCATGAAAGATGCGAAATACCTGGTAAGGATCAATCGATCCAAGCGTCAGATCGTCATCCGCATATCGCCGGTCATTAAAGTGAAACCCACCTAGCATCCCCGTATGCAACAGCCACGCCACAATCTGCTCGATGTTCTGTCCTGCATAGTGATGCCCAAGATCCACCAGCACCTTCGCCTGCGGCCCGGCAGCCTTTGCCAGATGCAACGCCATGCCCCAGTCCGCAATATCCGTGTGATAAAAGGCTGGCTCAAATGGCTTGTACTCCACCAGCAACCGCTGTCCCGGCTGCATCGCCGCGTGAGCTTTTTGGAGCGCCTCTTCCAGCCACACAATCCGCTTCCGAATACTTTGCGTACCCGGATAGTTCGACCCATCAGCAACCCACATCGAGATATCGCGTGAGCCCAGTTCCACACCTATCTGAATCGACGTCAGCACATGCTCAACGGCCTCGTCACGAATAACCGCCGAAGGATTGCACAGCGAGCCAAACTTGTACTGCTGACTTTGAAATAGATTGGGATTGATCGATCCAGCCCGAATCCCGAACTGCCTCTCAAGCGCTCTAACCCTATCGACATCTGCCACACCGTTCGGAAAATCCCACAACACATGCAGAGCCATCGTCGGCGTAGCGCCCGTCAAATGATTCACCTCAGCCGCATCGCTGAACTTCTCTTCGATCGTCGTCGCAGCCGCGGCCTGTACATACTTTCCAAAGCGCGTTCCCGTATTCGCAAATCCCCACGACGGTATCTCCACTGCAAACGCGTCCAGTGCTTGAACTGCCCTCTCTGAGACCTTCGAACTAAAGCCCATACTCTTCCCCTGTCGATCGTTAATTATGTTCAAGAGCCAACCAAACACGAACGTCTCAAAGATTCTGTAAAGATATAGATTATCTATTGCATCGCGTCAACCAGAGTTTCGGCTGCTGCCTTAATTTGAATTAATTTGTAACAGCCTTTGAAACGCTTTAGTTTTACATACGAAACACTTCCCCTATTGTTTTACGCATGCTATCGTTGTAGGGTTTGAAATTTCCAGCCCTAAAAGTTCGTGAATCAAAACGATTGAGGATCAAAACGATGCAGTCCCCTATTCCCTCCGCACCGCCACTCAAATACCTCAAAGATTTATGGGATGAACAGCTCGCCAGCACTTTAGATGAGCCGGAGCTGCTCCGCTATCGCTCCAACCTCCTTGGCTCCGATCTGCGCATTACCAACTTCGGCGGAGGCAACACCAGCTCCAAAATCATCGAAACCGATCCCCTCACCGGCGAGCCCTCCACCATACTCTGGGTCAAAGGCAGCGGCGGCGACCTCGGCAGCATCAAGCGCTCCGGCTTCGCCACTTTGTATCTGGATAAAGTCCTGTCCCTTGAAAAGAGTTATCGCGGAGTAACTCACGAAGACGCCATCGTCAGCATGTATCCAATGGCTGCCTTCCGCGCCAATCCTGTCGCGGCATCCATCGACACACCACTCCACGGCTTCCTGCCCTTTCCGCACGTGGATCATCTCCATCCCGACTGGGGCATCGCCCTCGCCGCCGCCGCCAACGGCCACACCAAAATGGCTGAATTCAACGCCGAGTTCAACCACAAGCTCGTCTGGCTTCCCTGGCAACGTCCCGGCTTCGAACTAGCCATGATGCTCAAGCGTGCAGTTGCGGATAACCCCGGCTGCGATGGCATCGTCCTCGGCGGCCACGGCCTCTTCACCTGGGGCAACACCCAGCGCGAATCCTACCGAAACACCATCACCATCATCGATCAATTAGGCCAGTTCCTCAGCCGTCATGGCGAAAAGCTTGGCTCCAATCTCTTCGGCGGACAAATCCAACCCGTTCGCGAAGATCGCAAAGCCATCGCCACCGCCCTCCTGCCTTTCCTTCGCGGCCGTCTCGGCGCAAATCGCCGCTCCATCGCCACCTTTTCCGATGACGAAGATGTTCTCGGATTCGTCAACTCCGCCGACGCCCAGCGCCTCGCATTCCTCGGCACCAGTTGCCCCGACCACTTCGTTCGCACCAAAATTCGGCCAATGTTCGTTCCCTGGTCCGAAACTGGAACCATCGCCGAACTCAAATCTCAAGTCGAAGCCTCACTTAAAACCTATCGCGCAGATTACGCCAGCTACTACCATGCCCACGCCCTGCCCGACAGCCCCGCCCTGCGCGATGCCAGTCCCACCGTCGTCCTCATCCCCGGCGTAGGCATGTTCAGCTTCGGCAAAAACAAGACGGAATCCCGCATCACCGGCGAGTTCTACACCAACGCCATCCACGTCATGGAAGGTGCCAGCGCCCTCGGCCACGGCCTGCCTGCGATCAACTCCGGCGACTTTGTCCCGCAATCAGGGGTCGCAGCAGCAGCAGCCGAATTTTCCGTCTGCACAAACTATGTAGCCCTGCCACCCTCCGAAGCCTTCCGCATCGAGTACTGGGCGCTCGAAGAAGCAAAAATCCGACGCCAGCCGCCAGAAAAAGAACTTAGCCGCAAGATCGTCCTTGTCCTCGGCGGAGGCAGCGGCATTGGCCGCGAAGTAGCCCGTCTTGCCTCCGAGCGCGGCGCTCACGTTATCGTCGCCGATCGCGACACAGCAGGAGCCGAGCGCGTTACAGGCGAACTGAAACAATTCGCTCCTGCCGAATTCAGCGCCTGGACCTCAGTCGACATTCGCAATCGCGAAACCATCCAATCCGCACTCAAAGTCGCCACCGACACCTTCGGTGGAGTCGACATCCTCATCAACACCGCCGCGCTCTTCCCCTCATCGCCCGACGGCACTGTTTCCGACGCCATGTGGGCCACCACGCTCGACATCAACGTCACCGCCAACTATCTGCTTGCCGATGAAGCCGCAAAGCTCTTCAGGGAACAAGACCTCGACGTCTCCATCATCCTCACCAGTTCGGCCAACGCCGTAGTTCCCAAACGCGGCAGCGAAGTTTACGACATCAGCAAAGCTGCCCTAAGCCATCTCGTCCGCGAACTCGCCGTCGGCCTCGCACCCAAAGTTCGCGTGAACGGAATCAGCCCCGCAACCGTCGTCAAAGGCTCAACAATGTTTCCCCGCGACCGCGTCCGCGCCTCACTTACGAAGTACAACATAGCCTTTGAAGACTCCCTTTCCGACGAAGAACTCCGCACCCTCCTCGCCAATTTCTACGCCCGACGCACCTTGACCCATACCCCCATCGACCCCATCGACTGCGCCGAAGCCATCCTCTTCCTCGCCGGAGATCGCAGCCGTTGTACCTCCGGCCATCTCATCCCCGTCGACGGTGGACTACCCGAGGCATTCCTGAGGTGAGCGGTACGTCTCACCCTCAGGATCGTCCCGCGCCCGACCCGCGAGCCCCAGTCGCACGAGCCTTGGTTGCCATAGACTTAGGCGCCGAGAGCTGCCGCATCTCCCTGCTCCGCTGGCACGAAGATCGGCCAGAAATCCAGCTCCTCCACCGCATCGCCAACGGTCCAGTGCAGGCCGGTCCATCCCTGCACTGGCCGCTCGATCGCATCCTCATCGGAGTCGAAGAAGGCCTGCGCAAAGCCGCCGCATCCGCACCCGAAGGCATCCGCTCCATAGCCGTCGACGGCTGGGCCGTAGATTACGTCCGCCTCAGCCCCGATGGAAACCCGCTCCACACCCCCTATTGCTATCGCGACGAACGCACCAACGCTGCCAAGGCTGCCGCCGACACACGCATCTCCCCTGAAGAACTCTTCGCCCAGACCGGCGCGCAACCGCTACGCATTAACACCGCCTACCAACTCTTCGCCGATAACCGGATTGGCAACCACGCCGGCATCGATGCCCAGACACCCTGGCTCCTGCTCCCCGAATACATCCTGCATTGGCTCGGGGGCCGCCGCATCGCCGAATACACCAACGCCACCCACACCGGTCTGGTCGATATTCAAACCAAAGACTGGTCCCGCCCAATCTTCGCGCGCCTTGGTCTATCCATCGAAGCGGCACCGCCCATCGTCTGCTCCGGCAGCTCCGTAGGCAAACTCACCGGCCCACTCGCCAAACTTCCCGCCTTCGCCGACACCGAACTCATCGCCCCAGCCTGCCACGACACAGCCTCAGCCATCGCAGCAATCAATTCCGGCTCTCACACCGGCATGGAACACACCGCCTACATCGTCTCCGGCACCTGGTCCCTCGTCGGCACCATCCTTGATTCCCCCATCACCAGCCCCGCAGCACGACACGCCGGATTCACCAATCAGGGCTCTGCAACCGGAGGCTATTGCTTCCACTCCAACGTCAACGGCATGTGGATACTGAAGCAATGCCTCGACCACTGGGCCCAGGAAGGCCGCATTCTCGATCTACCAACCCTCATCGCCGAAGCCGCACAAATAAACTCAATCCCCGGCATTCTCAACGTAGACGCGCCTGAACTCCTGCTCGCAGGCGAAATGCCCGCCAGAATCAACCACGAACTCACTTCCAGCAGCCTCGCCGCCATCCCCGCTACCGTGCCCGATATCCCCGGCAACGAGCCCATCTTTGCCCGACTCATCTTCGCCAGCCTCGCCGCCCGCTACGCCGTTGTCCTCAACAATCTCCAGAACCTGACCGGTCGCACCTTCCACCAGATCACCATCCTCGGTGGAGGCAGCCGCAACGCCCTGCTCAGCCAACTCACATCTGTCAGCACCGGCTTGCCCGTCATCACCGGCGAAATCGAAGGCTCAACCATCGGCAACTTCGCCGTCCAGTTGGCAGCCAAGGATCCCACCCATATTCCCGGCCAACCGCCCTCGCCACAACTCATCCACAAGTGGGCAAACCGCCTCGCCCAAAAATCCAACCCCACAACTTAACTGCTGCCTGAATTAGCCGCTGCCTGAATCCGTTATTTATCATTCCAGCATGCCCATTCTTGAAGGCCAGACTCTCTTAATCGACGCCGACGACACCCTCTGGGAAAACAACATCTACTTCGAACGCGCCATTGCCGCCTTCATCACCTATCTCGATCACCAGAGCCACACCCCCGCCGAAGTTCGCCACGCCCTGAACCAGGCCGAGCGCGAAACCATCCTGTCGCACGGTTACGGCCTCACCAGCTTCACTCAATCCCTCATCACCTGCTTCGATCGCCTCACCGAAACACCCATCACCGACCATCAGCACGTCCAAATCCGCAGCTTCGCTCAAAGCATCGCTGACCAGGAAATCGAACTCTTACCCGGCGTCGCGGAACTGCTCCCCAACCTCGCCGAGCGCCATCGCCTCATCCTCATGACCAAAGGCAGTCAGGCCGAACAAGCCGACAAACTCAGCCGCTCCGGCCTCGCTCCATATTTCTCCGCTGTAGAGATAGTCGCCGAAAAGAACCCTGTAACGTACAGAGAAGTAACTCGTCGCAATCAGTGCATTCCCAATACGACGTGGATGATCGGCAACAGTCCCAAATCGGATATCAATCCCGCGCTCGCCGCAGGCCTCCACACCGTCTTCATCTTTCACAAAGACACATGGATCCTCGAACACGCCGAGATCGCCGCCGCTCCCCAAGGTCAGCAACTCATCGAAGTAGACTCATTCATTCGATTAGCAGAGATTTTCTAATTCGGCTGGCAACCAATAAATCCAAAAAGAAAAGCCAGCGCACTCCTCCACAGGAATACGCTGGCCCGTCATCCGATTGACTCTACTTACTCGACGTCGCTAACCTTACCACTCTTGAAGATCACCTTCATGCCGTCATAGTAGTAAATCTGTTTCGCGCCCAGATCGGCAGTCTTCGTCGGATTTCCCAGAATCGCCTTGACCTGATCCGGAGTCTGACCGAGGGCAACACTTGCCGTAGGGGCAGGACTGGCAACCGACCCAATTGGCGATCCATTTTCCTGTCCAGCTTCCTTGGCAACATCCGTTTCGGCCTGATCTGCTTCCTTGGTCTCTGCCTGGATATCGGCAGCATCCTTCGGATCCGGAGGAGGTGCAATCGCTGCATACTCCGTCTGCGTCGGCTTGGCCTGGGCTGACGGCGGCGCTTGTGGCAATCCGCCCTTGCCCTGCTTAGCCTGCAAATCCTGCAGTCCCTGGTCGATCGTCTCGCGCATATGATTCTGCATTTCCTGCAGATCGGTCAGAGCAACCGAAACAGTGCTCGTCCGCGCGCACTCCTTGCCGCCCTTGCTCGCAAGCACCACCAAATCCGCCGACGTCGCATCTGCGGGTGGCGGAGCCGCCAACTGCAATGCGTCTCCCTCACTGACCGCACATTCCTGGCCAGTCGAATCAGTCAGGTCAAGCCCGCCGCCCACAACGAATACATGCGAGTGACCATCGGCCAGCAAACGCGCGATCCCGCTCGAAGCCGGATCCACATCCTGCTTCTGACCAGCCTGTTGCGCTTCGGAGTTTTCAAGGGCTAACTGCCCCTTCACCTCGTCGGCAATCATCTGCTTCACATCAGGTGACAGCGCCGGAGGCCCACCTGCCGCCTCAGCCTCTCCAGCAGCAACCGCAGCATCCTGCCGTGCAGCATAAGCAGCCTGCAGATCCTGCGAAATAATGTAATCCGTCAGCCAGAATGCAGCGCTCGGATACACAGCATATGGCGAGAAATAGCCGCCATAAAAACCTAACCACGGACTACCCGCCCATCCCCAGCCGAATGCAATCGGAGCCGCCCACGGGTTATAAGCCCATCCATAAAAACCCGGTCCATAGTAATAACCCGGCGCATACACATTGAGATACACGCCACGGTATCCATAACCTCGGTAATAGCGGTCATATTCGCGACCGTGATAGTAGTACGAGCGTCTCCCGAAGTCGTGCCCGTGATAGCCATAACCTCGCTGAACATAACCTCGGCGGCCACGCTCTGCATACAGGCGTCCATGTCCGGGGCGATCCATCGAAACACGCCGTCCGCCATCCAGACCGTGATGAATATCCATACCGCGCCTGGCGTCATGAACATCGCTGACTCTGCCATCCGCGCGCGTACGCACCGCATTGCCCGATCTTGTAGTGTGTTCGGAAGTCCCTCTCGGAACAGGAGAATGAATCGCCGATTTACTCGCAGTTGTGCCCCGAGGAGTGCTCGTCGAGCCGCCTCCGGCCCGTGCTCCCGCTCCCTCCGCATGACCGGCCGTTGTAGCTCCAGCCCTGCTTGCGCCGCCTCCGTTTGCAGTTGGTCCGTGGCTGGCTCCATTCGCCGTGGGACCATGAGCAGTTCCACCCGCGGTTGCACCATGCGAAGCAGCACCACCTGCCGCTCCATGCGCCGCTCCCGCCGTCGCAGGCTTAGCTCCTGCCGCTGGTCTTGCAGGAGCAGCCTTCGGAGCAGCTTTGGGAGCAGGTGCAGCTTTTTTATTATCTGCAGCCGCACTCGCCACACAACTCACACCGACCAAAAGGGCCAGTACAAAAGCAGCAGAACTCTTCCTGCTCTTCTTGAAAATCGTCTCCACTTTCATGGAATCCTCTTTCTCGGTTCGCATCACGGCTCTTAGTCTCTATTCCGGAGAATGCAGGAACGCCGAAAGACGGCATTCTTACTGTCCCATTCCCTACTCAACGTTGGTTACTTTTCCGTTTGTAAAGGTGACCTTCATATCCTTGTAGAAATAAATCTCCTTGGTCCCTGCCAGTTTCGCCGTCCTGACCGGCTGCCCAAACCCAGTCGTCACTTGATCTTTCGTCTGACCAATGGCAATCGTAGGAGGCGGCGCATCAGCCGGTGGTGGCGGCGGCGCAATCACCGCCAGAGGAGCGGCTGGCGCGGCTGGAGCCGCAGCAGCCGGAGCAGCGGCTTGATTATTCTGAGCGCCTTTGTCCTTATCGTCCGCGGGCTGAACAGTCATCACTTCATCGACCGTCTTCAAAAAGGCGTCCACCGGAGGCACCGATCCCTTTTGAAACGGAAACTTGATATCTCCGTAGTAGCGCGTGTCGTTGTACGGATCGCTGAATACATCGACAAGGATGCCATCCTTCTGGATCGAGACACCCGTCACCCAGAACTTCTCTCCGGCTACAAACTTACGCTGCGTGCAACCATTTTTTGCAGCATCCGTGAGACTGGTCTGCCCCAGCCCATGCAGCCATTTGCTTGCCGAATCCTTGATGCGGTTCTGTTGATTCAAAACCAGAACTCCGCCACTGTAGATATTCATCGCCGGAAAAGAAGATGCAGAGCTGCACATGATCAAACCGTCTTTGTGCAGGACCACCACATCGCCGGCTGTCACGATATCCGTATGATCCGCTGCGGTCTTAGTCAGCTTGATCTCCGAGACTAACTTCTCCTGATCCAACGTCGCCGGATCGCCTACTTGAGCCTGTGCTCCACAGATGAGAATCGCCGACACCATGGCGAACCCCAATGCACCTAACCTCTGCATCTGAGTCATGGTCCACTTCCATTCCTGAGTTATTGGGGGAGTCCCTACCTATAGGACATCCAGAAATTACACTACGGCATTTGCCAAGTCAAGAAAGAACGCACGAGAGTACGGAAGATAGTGCACAGAACCCTCTTCCGTTACAAACGGATTAACCAAAAACTTCCCTGCAATAAGCTTTCTTTACCAACTCTTACTACCCAAACCAATCGCAAGATACAAACCAATAAACCACCGATGTAAATTCGGCCAAAAAATCGATATCCCAATCCTGAAAAAATGTCCTGCGAGAATGTATCTCGATAGGTTGATAGATTGAATAAATTGATAAGTTGCGTTCTCTAATCCACCTGGAACTTACATACACACCAAAATCTCCCTCGCCTGTCTTTCCTTCGGATAAGCAGTCAGCCCGCACACAACATTACAGTTATGAACTTTATTCTTGTCCTTAGCCATCGCCGTCGCCTTAGCCTTTGCCTTAGCCCTTGCCCTTGCCGTTCTGTCTGTCATTCCCGAAGGGAATCTGCTTCTGTCTTTTAGCCTTTAGCCCTTGCCCTTCCATCCATCATTCCCAAAAAAATCCGCTCCCCCAAATCCGCTTGACTCCATCCCACAACCTCTGCTCTACTTCACTGAAGTCATGCCATCGACAAACATCATCGCGATCCTCATTCGAATTAGCGGCCCCAACCCAATTCAGGGCGCGCGCGGGACTCGACGCCTGACCTAAGATTCAAGCAACTCCGGCAAGTAACAAACGCCACCTCCCGCAAAGCGGCAGGTGGTTTTTCACGTTCAGGACTGAAACATAGGCGCAGTCATACAGGAGAAGTATCTTGGAACCCGTAACCCTATCCAGCATTCAGGACGCGCGCACCCGCATCGGCGACGCCATCCATTTCTCTCCCTGCCAGCTCTCGCACCATCTCTCCGAACGCATCGGCATCCCCCTCTATCTCAAGCTGGAAAACCTCCAGCGCACCGGCTCCTTCAAAGAGCGCGGAGCACTCAACAAGCTCCTCACCCTCACCGAAGAAGAGCGCCGGCGCGGAGTCATCGCCGCCTCCGCCGGTAATCACGCCCAGGGAGTCGCCTACCACTCCGCAAGACTCGGCCTACGCGCCCAGATCGTCATGCCCCAGGCCACCCCGCTCGTGAAAGTCGTCTCCACCCGCGGCTTCGGCGCTGAAGTCATCCTCCACGGTGCCAACTACGATGAGGCCTGCGAAGAAGCCCTCCGTCGCTGCGCCGAACAAGGCCTGACCTTCATTCATCCCTTCGACGATCCAGTCGTCATCAGCGGTCAGGGCACCATCGGTCTCGAACTCCTCGATCAAGTCCCCGACCTCGAAGCCGTCGTCGTCCCCATCGGCGGCGGAGGCCTCATCAGCGGCATCGCCTGCGCCCTCAAAGAGAGCAACCCAAGAATCCGTGTCATCGGCGTCGAGCCCGAAAAACTCCCCTCCATGCTGCGCGCCCGCGAAGCAGGCCACCCCATCACGCTCTCCCCCGAAGCCACCATCGCCGACGGCATCGCCGTCCGTCGCGCCGGAGACGTCACCCTCCCCCTCGTCAGCCGCTACGTCGATGAAATCGTCACTGTAGACGATGAAGAAATCGCCAGCGCCATCCTCATGCTCCTCGAACAGGAAAAAACATTAGCCGAAGGCGCAGGAGCAGCCGCGCTCGCCAGCCTCCTCCAGGCCAAAACCAATCTGAAAAATCGCAAAACCGCTGTCCTCGTCTGCGGCGGCAACATTGACGTCACTCTGCTCTCCAAAATCATCGAGCGCGGCCTCGTCAAAGACGGTCGCCTGTTGCGAATTCGCGTCTACCTCCTCGACCGCCCCGGCGCATTGCTCAATCTCACCCAGATCCTAGCCAACGAGCGCGCCAACATCGTCGAAACCATCCACAACCGCGCCTACTACGGCGTAAGTCTCTCTGAAACTGTCATCGACGTCACCCTCGAAACCCGTGGCGCCACCCACATCACCGCCATCAGCCACGCCCTGCGCGAAGCCGGATTCCACATCGAAAGAATCCAGTAGAGCCACAATCATCCTGAACTGCACACAACCGAGCAGCCGCTTGCTGTACAAATGAGGACATGTCCACCCCACCGCTCCCCGCGCCGCAGCCCGTTTCGCTCCTGCGCAGATTTCATTTCCAGCGAGCGCGTCTCATCTTCCTCGGTGTTCTCGTAGCCATCTTCGCACTCTGCATGGTCTTCATCTGGACCACCCGCGACGCCATGGTTCATCTCCCTTTCCTGTCCGTGCAAGGGCAGCGCATCTCAACCTCCAACGTTCGCAAATCCGTAGTCGATATCGGTCCCTGGGAAACCGCCGAAGCCCTCGCGCCCCTCGCTGTTACCTCTGAAGAAAGCACCTACGCCAACGAAGCGCAACGCCTCGCCGATCATGAAGTAGATCAGGCCTTCACCTTCGCTCTTCGCCAGCCGCCTTCAATCCAGTCCTCGACCCAGTCATCGCCCCAACCCTCGGCCCAGGGCAAACCGAGCAGCGAAGCCCAGGATCTCGCCCAAAAGGTCGCCCAGCTCAACCAGCAGATCAAAGACGATCAGGCGCAAATCAAGCTCCTCACGCCCAACGGAGTTCAGCCCGCCCCCAACAGCACCGAGGCCGACAATCTCGACATCCTGAAAGCGCAGCTAAGCCTCGATGGCGACGTCCTCAACGACGCTCAGGATCAGCTTGCCCGCGCCACCGGCGACCAGCGCCCGCAAATCCAACAGGAGCTGACCGCGCACGAAGCCGCAATGGCCAAGCTCGATGCCAAGGCCAAAAGAGGCGAAGTCGCCGTCATCTCCCTGCAACGCTACTCCACACTCGCCGGCCGCATCGAGGCGTGGCTCGCTCAAAACTCCCGCTATCAGCTCATCCAGCAGGCCAAAGATGAGGCGTGGGCCGATACCGCATCCCTCGAAGCCGATTACAACCGCCTCGAAGCCCAGGCTGGCAAATCCTCGCGGGACAATGCGCAAGCCAATGCCGCGCAGGACCACGCCACACGCCTCGCCGCCCTCAAGCAGCAAGGCCAGCTACAACAGCTCATCGGCATCTGCAACGACCGCATCCACACGCAAAAACAACTCGCGAACCTCTACGACAAGTGGGCTATTCAGGTCCAGCTACAGCACCGCATCGTCCTCCATCTCATCCTGCAATCCATCGCAATGATTGCCTTCATCCTCATCTGCGTCACGCTCTTCACCAGCATCATCCACCGCTGGATGGAGCGTCCCGGCCTCGATCCGCGCCGCACGCAGACCCTCCGCACCATCTTCCAGCTCAGCGTGCAGATCCTCGGCATCGTGATGATCATGTTCGTTGTCTTCGGCGTGCCCAAACAGGTTTCCACCGTCATCGGCCTGGCCACCGCCGGCCTCACCGTTGCCCTGCAGGACTTCATCATCGCCTTCCTCGGCTGGTTCGTTCTCATGGGCAAAAACGGCATCCGCCTCGGCGACTCAGTAGAGATCAACGGAGTCACCGGCGAAGTCATCGAACTCGGCCTCTTCCGCACCGCAATCCTCGAAACCGGCAACTCCACCGAAGAAGGTCACCCCACCGGCCGCCGCGTCGCCATCCTGAATAAGTTCGCCGTCAATGGTCAGTACTTCAACTTCTCCACCGCCAGCCAGTGGATGTGGGATGAAATTTCCGTCAACGTCCCCGAATCCGAAAACAGCTACACCATAATTGAGCAGATTCACAAAGCCATTCTCAAAGAAACGGATCAGGACGCCCACAAAGCCGAGCAGGAATGGAAACGCTCTTCACGCTTGAACGGCCTAACCCAGTTCGGAGGCAGCGCCCAGGTCAATCTCCGCCCAGCGTCTCCCGGAATCAACGTGCTTGTCCGCTACGTAACCCGGGCTGCGGATCGCTTCGACCGTCGCAACCTCCTCTATCAAACCGTGATCGATGTCCTCCACAAACAGGCAGGAATCGTCCCGGCAAAATAGCAGCAAATCAAACTTGAACGTAATAATCCGTAATAATCCACAACAATCTCTGATTCAACACAACTCGGATGGCTGTCGTGTTCCCATGACCCTTCCACCTTTGATATACTTCGATAGTTGTCCTAAAGCGGAAGTGGCGAAATTGGCAGACGCACAAGCTTGAGGTGCTTGCGCCGCAAGGTGTGGGGGTTCAAGTCCCCCCTTCCGCACCAAAATTCTCCCGTCCTGAGCGCGGCCGCAAGGCAAGTCAGTCGACGAGATTCAGGAAAGCAGTCAACACATGCAATTTTTGCTGTATGCAACTATCGTTCTTCACGTGATCGTATGCCTCTTCCTCATCGGCGTCGTTCTGCTTCAGCAAGGTAAGAGCGCAGACCTCGCCGGCACCTTCGGCGGACAAGGTTCACAAACCGCCTTCGGTCCTCGTGCAGCAGCTAACTTGCTCACCAAGATGACCAGCTGGGCCGCCGCGCTCTTCATGATCACCTCGATTTCGTTGACCATCCTTTATCTCCGCTCTAACGGTTCCAGCTCCTCAGTGTTTTCCGGAATGAAGGGCACAGCCCCAGTCTCTGCCCCAGCCAAGCCCGGCAAATAATTCGGATCAGATTTCAGCAGCAAACGAGGCGGACCTATTAGGTCCGCCTCAATCTTTTTCCCCCACAAAATCCCCTCGACTAAACTAAACCTATGACCGTCGCCCCAATCATCGAAACCTTCCCCGTAGGCCCACTCCAATGCAACTGCACCATCCTGGGCGACCCTGCAACCGGCGAAGCCATCGTCATCGATCCCGGCGACGACATCACCCGCATCCATCGCCGCCTGACCGGCCAGAACCTCAAGCTCAAACAAATCTTGATCACCCACGCCCACATCGACCACATCGGCGGAGCACTCAAGCTCAAACGCCTCACCGGAGCACCCATCCTCCTCAATGAAAACGACATCCCTCTCTTGCAGATGATGGAAGTTCAGGCCGGTTGGATAGGCATCGACACCCCGGAAACCGAGTCCCCCGACGCCAGCCTCAAGGACGGCCTCAAAGTCGGCTTGGACGCCTATCCAGCCCAGGTCATTCACACCCCCGGCCACACCCAGGGCAGCGTCTGCCTGCACTTCGCTCCACTCAATTTGCTCGTCGCAGGCGATACCCTGTTCGCCCGCAGCATAGGCCGCACCGACCTGCCCGGCGGCAACGGTCGTCAGATCATCGACTCTATCAAAACTCGCCTGCTGGTTTTGCCAGAAGAGACCAAAGTCCTCCCAGGCCACGGCCCTGCCACCACCATAGGCCAGGAAAAGAACCGCAACCCATTCCTCATATAAACAGAAAACAGGCCAACCGGCGACCATGGAACATCTCTGCTTCAGAGACGCTGCTTCAGAAACATCGAATTGCCTCTGAAGCAGTACCCTCAAAAATCAGCCTGAACATCCTCAATCTGAATCTCGCAATATCTACTTCCTGCCCAGGTTCCCACCCAGATTCCCGCCCGAGTTCTCAGGTCTGGATGCCCCAGCCGGCACCAGCGACTCCAACTTCTCCGTAGCCGCCTTGATCACCGCACTCTCATTCCCCAACACCTTACCCACCGAAACAGTAGCCCCCTCGGCAACAGCCCACTTGCGCTGCTCAATCGCCTCACGAACCGCCGGCAGCGTCTTCACGCCATACCCCGTATAGGCCCCGGGAGCATAAATCTGGTGCTTGAACCAGGAGCGCCCCGGCAGCCCAGCCGGATCGAAGAACGCCCGCTCCGTCTGTATCAACAACTGGTTCACGGCATCGATCCCAGCTCCATCCAGCGCTGCCCCTCCATTCGCCTCAGCAGCCTTCACGGCCTCTTCGTACTCCCGCGCCGTGGACGTCAAGACCGTCGCGCCATTCTCCAGCGGCGCAAAATTCAGAAATGGCGGCATCTCTTCTTTCTTGGGAGCAGCAAGCGGATTTTTCGGATCGTTCGTCGCCTCAAAGACTCCCTCGGCGATCTCCCTGTTCTTTTCCGCAATCTCATCCTGCTCGCTCTTCAGCAGGCTCTTCACTTCATCCACATACGTACCAATGGTTTCCGCAGTATTGTTAAAGTTATACGGAATCAATTGCGCATCTGCCATTCGCATCACGGCACTTCCCGCCGTCTGAGCCAGCGCTCGCCCATATACAAAATCTGTATCGGCGAAATGCGTATACCAGTAAAAATCGTCATAAATCGAGTGATACTGGCTCCCGCGATCTTCGCCACCAAATCCTAAATCCAGCGCCGGAACCCCTGCAAAATCCAAAAAGGATGTGTAGTCCGAACCATCCCCGAGCGCCCCAATCCGCAAATCCGGCCTGCTCCGAGCCTCAGCGCGATCGCTTCCCTTAGCGCGCGAAATCTCCAGCTTCCGCGTCCGCTCCACAATCGAAATCTTCTTCTCCGGATCGATCACATCAGCCGCCACTCCATTGATAAAGTGCTCCAGCCCATGCGAACCCTCCATGAAGAAATAGCCCCTGCCCGTCGAGTCGCTATTCAAATACATCACTGCTTTCTGCTTCAGCTCGTCAATGTGCGTCTCCACCCATTCGGTCGACCCCAACAGCCCCGGCTCTTCACCATCCCACGCGCAATACACAATCGTCCGCCGTGGCCTCCACCCCTGCTTCACCAATTCACCGAGTGACCGCGCCTCCTCCAACTCCGCCGACATGCCAGAAATCGGATCGTCCGCGCCATTCACCCATGCATCGTGATGGTTCCCGCGAATCACCCATTCATCCGGTTCCACGCTTCCCGGAATCTTCGCAATCACGTCATACAGCGGCTTGATATCCCAGTTCGAAAACATCTTCAGATGCACCCGCGCCACACTCGGCGCCGACGCCGCATCCAGCCCTTGCCCCAGGTGATACGTCAGCGGCAAACCGCCACGCCACGCAGCCGGAGCCACTTTGCCCGTAATCGCCTGCAGCAGCGGAGTAGCATCCGCATATGAGATCGGCAGCACCGGAATCTTCGTAATGATCGGCGTATCCTTCCGATCAAGCCGCTTCGCATCCTTCGTCGCACCCACACCCGGCGTCAGCGGATCACCCGGAAAAGCCGTATCGTTCACACCGCCTCGCTGCACACCATCCTTGGGCCGCCCCGCGCCCGCAGGATACGAATCCGCAACCCCATATCCATCGTTTGCCGGGTCCGAATAAATGATGCACCCTACCGCTCCATGCTCCGCCGCGACCTTCGGCTTGATGCCTCGCCACGCACCGCCATAGCGTGCAATAACCACCGCGCCCTTGACCGAAATCCCCAGCCGGTCCAGCTCTTCATAATCCTCGCGCGCCCCGTAGTTCACATACACCAGCGGCCCCGTCACATCTCCGTCGCCTGAATACGCGTTGTACGTCGGCAACTGCTCATCCGTCTGCCCCGATGTCGGATCCTCCTTCACCGCTGGCTCCTTCAAGCTCGCAGTGAATTTCGTAGGCGCAACCAACTCCAGCAATCGCTCCTTCGGAGTAGGAAACAGCACATAAAAATTCTCGATCTGCGCATCCCATCCCCACTCCTTGAACCTCGCCAGCATCCACTCCGCATTCGCCTTGTCATACGCAGAACCAACATGATGAGGACGCGCCGACAACTGCCGCATATTCTCCCTGATCGCATCCGGAACCGGCAGCGCACGAAACTTCTCCTCCCACTGCTTCTCGCTATCCGAAGCAGTCTTCGAATACCCATCAAGCTGCGCAGCAACCTTCCCCTTGAACTCTTTCTGGGCAAATGCTGTGGGCGGAGGAACAATCAATGTAGGCAACAAAAACGCAGCGGCAAAAATCCGAATACGGGTCATCAAAACTCCAAAGTGAGAAGAGTTGCTTGCAGCAGAAAATAGAGTGGGCTTTTCAGCTATCCGCAAGTATAGCCTCAACCGGGCAGTGGGCCAGTTTGCATCCAGTATCGAACGTCAAGAACAACATTCTGCCCTCGCTTTTCTGGCTGTCATTCCCGAAGGGAATCTGCTGTTGGCCCTTGCCCCTTGCCTTTGCTTCTGCTCTTGCCCTTCTGGCTGTCATTCCCGAAGGGAATCTGCTTCTCCAACCCCAAATCGACCACCACCCTCACTAGCCCGGCAGTTCAACCGCGTCCATCCCGCAATGCGCGAAACACAGCACCGCAGTACCTCGTCTGCAATTGGTTCATCACTGGTCAGCATGGTATACAACAAGTATTCAGAGGGAGCAAAAGCCTGCTAGGACGCCATAAAGCCAGAACACGAGAGTGGAGCAAATTAATCGGTATTACCGGCGGCGCCCAGCTCATTGTCCAAGCAATTGGATTTATCAGTGGCATCCTCATCATTCGCCGCCTGACCACTGCTGAATACGCCTACTACACCATCGCCACAGCCATGCTCAGTACCATGACCGCGCTCGCAGATGGCGGCATTGGCGCGGGCGTTATCTCCCAGGGCGGTAAAGTCTGGCAGGATAAAGTACAGCTCGGCAAAGTCATCGTCACCGGACTGTCGCTCCGCCGGAAGTTCGCCATCATGAGTACCCTTGCTGCACCGGTACTCGTCTACTTCCTTCGGATTCACGGTGCCAGTTGGGCAGCAGCCTTGTTCGTACTCGCCTGTCTGGTTCCCACCTTCCTCGCGTCCCTGTCCGACAGTCTTCTCGAAATCGCACCCAAGCTCCGCCAGGACATTCCACCGCTTCAAAAAAACCAGATTGTTGCCGCTGCCGGACGAGCCGTCCTCACTGTTCTCGCAATATTCACAGTGCCTCTCGCAGCCACCGCCGTGCTCGCTACCGGCATCTCCCGCACCTACGCCAACATTCGCCTTCGCACCATTTCGCGTAACTATGCGGACATGACCCAGAAGCCTGACCCGGAGGTGCAAAAAAATATCCTCACCGTCGTCTACCGCATCCTCCCGGCATCGCTCTACTACTGCATCTCCGGGCAAGTCACCATCTGGGCAATCTCCATCTTCGGCACCACCGCGGCCGTCGGGCAACTCGGTGGACTCACCGGCCTCTCCCAGGCCATGACTGTCCTCACCGTCCTTTGCACCACACTTCTCGTCCCTCGATTCGCGCGCCTTCCCGAAATTAGATCCGTTCTCGTCAAACGCTTCATCATCGCCCAGATCGGCCTGTTCGCTCTGAGCGGAGTAGTCATCCTGGGCGCGATGTTCTTCGGACCCCAGATTCTCTGGCTTCTCGGCAAATCCTTCGGCGGCCTCACAAAAGAGCTCACCATCGCCTTCGCCGCCGCATGCGCCACCCTTATCAGCGCCACAACCAGCCAGCTACTCTCAGCCCGTGGCATCGTCGTTCCGCCGTATGTATTCATTCCCTATGCCGTTGCAGTTCAGGTCGGACTAGCCTTCCTCATGCCCCTGCAGCAGGTCTCCGGAGCCCTGCTCTACGGACTCTGCAGCTCAATGGCTATTTACGCGTTGCGACTCGGTTACTTCGCATTTAACATGAAGTAATATGGGCATTTTTGCGAAGTTCAAGCAATATTACGATGAAGCCTACTGTTTAAATCACTTCCCCTCAAGCCGTGAGTTATTTGCGGCAAAGCGCGTCTACTTCTATTACGGGTTTCTCGGAGATCGCAACTTCGGCGATGAGTTGGTCTTCGATGCAGCCCGTCATCTCTTTAGTCCCGATCTTGTCGTTCCCGTACGTCGCAGAATGCCGCTGCACGTCGCACTCTTTACCCGTCTCAACAAAAAACGATTCGCCGGCATCATCGTTGGCGGTGGCACTCTCGTTGGCCCCAGCCTCTACAACAAAGACTTTTTTCAGGAACTGATCGATCTCGGAAATCCCATCTTCATGCACGGTACCGGCATCCAGAAAATGCCGGTCTGGAATCAAGGCTGGAAGCTGTTCCTCAAGCGAAAAATCTTCGGTGGCGTTCGCGGTCCCATGTCCGTACAAAATATGTCGGGCTTTAAGGACGATATAAAAATCGTAGGTGACGCAGCCTTCGCTCTCTTCAACCCCGCTTCCACCGGAATCAAAGATCCCGAGAGCAAAACCGTTCTAATCAATCTCGGCGCACATGACGACTTTGAAAAAATCGGCGAGGCCAGAAAAGCCTTTGAAGCATTCGTCGCACAAATGATTCAGCTCGGCGCAAACGTAGAATTCTTTCCCTGCCACGACATCGACATCGAACTGGGGCTTCAGCTCAAGCAGCGCTATCCCTCCATTACCATGCTCAAGGTTCCTAAAAACTTCGAAGAGGCCAAGGCCCACTTCCAGCGCGCCACCTTCGCAGTCGGAGAGCGCCTGCACTTCGTGGTGATGTCCGTTCTCTCCGGCTGTCCATTCCTCTCCATCAACTACGCAAAAAAGCATGAAGACATGTTGCTGAGCGTAGGCCTCTCATCTTCAGGACTAGCTCCCAAAGATTTGACCCTCGAAAAAATTCGCACCGCATTCGATCAACGCGACAAAATCGACTGGGCCTCAGCCAACCAAAAACTCAGCCATCTCCAATCCCTGCAAAAGCAACAAATGGCCGAATTCCAATCCGCCAAATCCTAAGACATCAACTTCAGACCTCAACCTCAACAACTCCCCAGCAATCCCATCCTTGACGCACCCTTTGCAACAAGGATGGGATAACAACTCTCTGCCACATCCCCAAGCAACCACGACGCACTCTCGAACAAACCTAGCACTGCCACACTCTGGGACTACACCCCTTGCCGTTGCCGTTGTAGTTGTAGTGGCTTTTGCAGTTGTAGTTGTCGCTGCCGTTCTGTCTTGTCATTCCCGAAGGGAATCTGCTGTTAGCCGTGCCTTTGCTGTTATCCCTTGTCTTTGCCGCTGCCGTTCTGGCTGTCATTCCCGAAGGGAATCTGCTTCTCTACCCAAACCGACCCACTACCCGAAAAACATAGCCACCGTCCCGCGCAAATCATCCCATCTAGTTAAGAAAAAACATAAGTCCGATAAGTAACAGTGAATCTTCGCAACAAAAACTGTCTCAAAAAATACATTTAAGCCTTTATTAATCCATCAAATAGCTTATTTTATGGATCCTTTACATTCACTTTCCATCCAAAATCAGTTACCTTATGGAGTCCCTAAAGTACTGTAAAAAAATTAATATTCCGCTGGCGAAATTCTCTGGTAAACCAAGCAAACTTACGACAAGCCATCCAGCCTGCCCCATACCAAAAAAATAACCAGGATGCGCCCACACACCTAGGCTAAGCAGTTCTCCCACCGTCTTCTCGTCCGGCTGAACTGCGGGAATCCGCAAAATGGCATACCAGCCGCCCTCAACCTCCAATCTGTTCACGAGAATCTGCCCTTCTGCCTGCCGCGCAAGTTGCCGATCCAACTCGGCAAGATTGCCTGACACCCGCTCTCGAATCTGGTCCTGCATCGCGGCCCGGCCAAGCAGCCAATCTGGCAAAGCCCTCTGTACCGGCGCATTCATTGAGAGATAGGTATCCGCCAGCACCTCCAGCCTCTCCATCGCCTCATCGGCACCCGGACCAGTCGCCACCAGCCATGCAGCCTTCATCTGCGGCAAACCGACAATCTTGCTTATCCCGCTCACTACAAAAACCAGAATTCCAAGTTCCCTTCCCAGAAAACTTGTCCTCGACTCCCCATTGGAAACCGGGTCGCCAAAACCGTAATCCAGGAACACCTCATCGACAATCAACGCCAGCCCGAACTCCCTGCAGACCTCCGCCAGCCGAATAGCCTCATCCACCTTCGTAAAATGCCCCGTCGGATTGTTCGGATGAACAAGCACAACCGCTCGCGTTCGAGCCGTAACCGCCCGTCGCAATCCCTCTATATCCAACTGCCAGCCATGGTCATATACCAGCGGAGCCGCAGCCAAAGTAACAACCTCAGCATCGGCAAGGTAATCAAACAAAGGGTAACTTGGGTTCGGGACCAGAATCTGATCTTCAGGATCGCAAAGCAATTTAAATAAGTAACCGTAAGCCTCACTGGTACTGGTAGTCAGCAAAACCCGTCGCGAATCTAGTCCGGTAACGCCATGCTCCGCATAATACTGACAAACAGCCTCCCTGGCTCGCACGCTCCCCTTTGGGTTGGGGTCATAGTCGAGTGCTGCTGCGTCGGCCAGAGGCGTTAACAGATCTGCAGGGTAGACAAAGCCGCATCTGGTTGGATTGGAAGCAGTTAGGTCAGAAATCGGTTGGCCCGCAGCTAGTCTCTCGCGGTGAGCCTCGGCAAGTTCGCTCTCCTGGGTATTCCAATCCGTTCGCTTTGAAAACTTCATATCTTTCTCATTCCAAAATAGTTATTGTTCATTGCCCCGTCTTGCCGCAAATCCAGAGTGCAAAATAGAGGTGGCATCCGTTTCACAATACACGGAAGCGCGAGAGGAGAGCACGTTGGCTCTGCGAGCAGTTGTTTTTGATTATGGAATGGTCCTCAGCAATCCACCTTATCTACCTGCAAGAGAACAACTTAAACTGATAAGCGGCCTCACCGAAGATCAACTCGAACAACACTACTGGACCGACCGCCACGCCTACGATCGCGGCGATTTGACCGGCCTCCAATTCTGGCAAAACCTGGTCACAGCGGCCGAATTGACGCTCACTGCGGAGCAGATCGATGATCTCAATCGGCATGACGCCACGATGTGGACGACGATCAACCCCGAGATGCTTGAGTGGCGTAACGAGCTGATTCAAAGCGGCTTAAAGACGGCAGTTCTATCGAATATGGGCGATTCCGTGCTGGAAAGCATTGAACAGAAGTTCGCGTGGATCAATGATTTTGATGTCCTGGTTTGGAGTTATCAGATTCGGATGGCCAAGCCTCAGCCGGAGATTTATGAGTATCTGCTTCAAAAGCTGGGGACTTTGCCGGAAGAGACGCTTTTTCTGGATGACAAGCTGGAAAATATCGAGGCAGCTCATCGGCTGGGAATGCTTGGAATCCAATTTTCTACGTTGGATCGGTTGCGGGAGGATTTGATTTCTGCCGGTTTGGATGCCTTTTTGCCTTTGCCTTAGGAATGTTCCACGTGGAACATTCCTAGAAGCGGTTAAGTGCTCTGGATTGTTCCACGTGGAGCATTTTGAGGGGCGTAATTTTATGCAAATTATTTTTCCTCTTCACGGTACGGAAGTCATCTTTGGCTGCAATTTAGATTGCGCATGACTTCCTGTACGGCTCCTCCCAGATCCGCCTCTTATTTCTTCCTGACTCCCATTTCATTGATGTCGACAGGCTGCATGGGAAAAGTCGCTAATCTTTGCGCTTGCCAGTTGGTTTTGTAGCGGTATGATTCTCTTTCCAATCGAGCGAGGAAAGCGATGTCGACTACCGACGAGATTCTCAGTGGGCTGGTGAACGCGTGGCTTAAGGGCCGGTTTCTACTCCGGGTCGCGATGTTGTTTGGAGTATTGTGCGTGATTGCCGGGGCGGTCATTACGCAGATGGCGGACAAAAGCTCCCACCATACTTTCCTGTTTTTGAGCCCGTTTCTATCGCAGGTGCTTGCCTTCTCGGCTATCGGGATTGGGGCTGCTATCCTCGCCGCTATTTTCGGCCTTCATCGGTCGGTCGAAGAGGCAAAAGGCAACTTGAAGATCGAGGTCGCGGAGGAAAGACTTCGTGCGAATCCAGAGGAGCCGCAACTGGCCTGGGATGTAGCCCGCGAGAAGCTGGAGCGCTATCTCAATCGGAATCTCTCCCAGGTCAGATCGATATTCCTGCTTACGGTGTTTGTGATGCTGGTGGGATTTGCTCTGATTGCGATTGGCGCTTACCAGGCATTTCACGATCAGGCCCATTTTTCTGCATCGGTGTTGAGTGCTGTTTCCGGAGTTGTCGTCAGTTTCATCGGCGGGACGTTTCTTGTTCTGTATAAGGCGACGATGGAGCAGGCCAGCAACTATGTCACGATTCTGGAGCGCATCAATGCTGTCGGCATGAGTGTGCAGATTTTGAAGTCGCTCGAAGAAGATCCAGAGTTGAGGCGGCAGTCCACGGCTGAGGTGGCGAAGCAACTGCTGCGCATGTACTCCGGGGATTTTTCGAATGTTGGGCGTTCGCAAAAATCCAAGGCTGCTCGTGTTGGTTAATGGATCGATTCGCTTTTGTCTGCGGGGCAGCCCTGTTCTCTGGGTTGAGGGGCTGAGGCTTGGGCCGGTAGAAGCAGATTCCCCTCGGGAATGACAGACAGAAAAACAAGGGCAACTGCCGTTACAACTGCAACGGCAAGAACAACTGCAAGGGCAAGTGCAACGGTACACCCTTGTTGGTGAACTCTGCATCGGAGTTGGGAGGAGGAATACCATGATGACTTCCAACGAGCCACTGATTGAAGAACCGGATTACAACGAGCCTGTGGGCTATCAGGATACAGATGATGAGTCGGATACTTCGGATGAAGAGGACATTCTGGATGATGTCGACGAGACCGATGACGAGGACGAATTGCCGCTGGATGAGGATGTTGAGCGGCATGCTTAGTTGCGGTGTTTAAGGATGTTGTGTTTTCTGTTGGTTGGAGAAAGTCAAGTGCAACTGCAAGGGCCGCTGCAAGGGCAAGTGCAGAAGCAGATTCCCTTCGGGAATGACAGCCAGAAAGACAAGAGCAACTACAACTACAAATGCAAAGGCAAAGGCAACTGCTGCTGCAACTGCTTTTGGTGGTTTAGAAAGGGCGGGCTAGTGGGGCTTTTTCTATGGCGGGGATTTGGAGGCGGAATGTGGTGCCTTTGCCTGGGGTGCTTTGTACATCGATTGAGCCGCCGTGGGCTGCGAGGATGGCGCGGGTGATGGCTAGTCCCATGCCGGAGCCTTTGGCAGCGCTTATTCCGCGTTGTCCGCGATAGAACTTTTCGAAGATTAGTGGCAGGTCGTAAGCGTCGATGCCGGGACCTTCGTCTTCGACGAGGAACTCGACTTTGTCCGCTACACGGCGGCTTCGCAGGGTGATGCGTGTACCGGCTGGAGTATAGCGAGCGGCGTTTTCTAAAAGATGGCGCAGGACGCGGCCGATGAGTCGAGGATCGAACCAGACGGGCTTGTCCGGCCCTTCCACTGCGATGGCAACATAGTGAGCAGCGAGTTGGGTACGGGATGCCTCTGCGGCTTGTTCAAGCGTGGTGCGGGTGTGGAGGGGCACGAGTTCAACGCGGATGCTGTTGGAGTCAATCTCTGCCATCTCGATGGCGTCCCCGATGAGCGTGTCGAGACGGAAGCTCTCTTCATCAATGATGGTGGCGAGTTCGGTACGAACCTCGGGGGTGAGGTTTTCGGCAGCTACTCCATCTTCGTCCAGCAGAGTAGTGGCGGCGGCACGGATGGCGGTGAGCGGGGTACGCAGTTCGTGGGTGAGAGAGTCGATGAGTGCGTTGCGGAGACGCTCGGAGGAGCGGACTGCTTCGAGGCGAGTCGAAGCCTCGACTGCGGTTGCGCGGGTGAGCGCGATGGCCACCTGAGCGGCGACGGAGGTAGAGACTTCATGAGAGAGCGTGGAGGGTTTCAAGGCTAGAGCTCCGACGCTTTTCATACCGAAGACCAGGTTGATGGGCACGTAGTCGTTGGGTAGCTCGGGAGGAACTTCCCAGGAGCCTGGAAGCCGGCGGAGGACAAGGCGCATATCCGCAGGAGTATTGGGAAGAGATGAGTAGAGCTGATCCTGCTCTGCATGGCCTGCCGGCTCGGACAGGCCGGGAGCGCGGACGTAGAGGAGAACGGCGTCGAGAGAGAAGATGCGTTCGATGAGAAGTGGAATGTCGCGGACGAGGCCCTGAGCGTCGTCGTGGAGCATCATCTCCTGACTGAGAGTGTAGAGTTGCTCGACATCCGCGCGGCGTTGCTCGGCCTGCTGGGTTTGACGGCGGGCGCGCTCGGCAACACGGCTGACGACGATGCAGGAGGCGAAGTATGCAATCATTGCCAGCCAGTCCTGAAGGCCTGAGATCGTAAAAGATTTATAGGGAAAGAGGAAGTAGTAATCGAAGAGGATAGCAGAGATAAGCGCGACAAAAAGAGAAAGCCTGGGGCCGACCTGGGTGGCGATCCAGACAACCAGCGTGAGATAGAGGATGCCGCAGGTGGTGCTATTCGCCCGGAAAAAGTTCAGGAGGAGCGTCAGCAACAGCGGTACGGCAGCGTAGCCCAGCCATATCAGAATTAGACGAATTTTTGGTGTGATGCGTATGGATTGCATATTGGTTATATATCTTCAGTGCTCGATAGTGATGATAGTCCTTCAGAGCCGGATAGGGTAACTGATAAGGAAACCGTAAACGTCATGTGGTGCGTGGAATGCTGTAATAGATATGGCCGTGTTTGTAGAAAGGTTGGGGTCCATGTCGGGACGAATTTTAGTAATCGACGACGAGTCGCAGATTACGAGGGTACTGAGAACAGCGCTTATGGCGCAGGGATATAACGTACGGACGGCGAATGATCCTGAAGAGGGATTGCAGGTGTATCGGGAATGGGCTCCGGACCTGGTGATTACCGATCTGATGATGCCGGGGATGACAGGGGTGGAAGTTTGCCGGGCTATTCGCGCACGAGGATCGACACCGGTGCTGGTGTTATCGGTGCGGGATCATGAGCGGTCCAAGGTGGAGGCTTTGGATGCGGGTGCGGATGACTATGTTACGAAGCCGTTCAACATTCAGGAACTGCTGGCGCGGGTACGGGCGCATCTACGGCGTGCTCCGGAACGAGTAGAGCACACGATCGAGGCTGGGGACTTTGTGCTGGATGGGCCTGCGCATTCGATTACAGTGCAGGGACGCGCAATTCACCTGACGCCGAAGGAGTTTGATTTGCTGTTGCACCTGGCGCGGAATGCGGGCAAGGTAATGACGCATCGGGCGCTGCTGACCTCGGTATGGGGTGCGCAGTCGGCGCATCAGCCGGAGTATCTGCGGGTGTTTGTGGGGCAGTTGCGGAAGAAGCTGGAGGCGGAGACTGGAAAGCAATATATCCAGACGGAGCCGTGGGTTGGGTATCGGTTTGTGGCGGAAGGATGGACGGGCGAGGACGCCTAATGTTTGATGTTCTCTTTATGCTGTTTGCTGGATAGAGCCCCGCATAGGCGGGGCCTTATGTATTTTGTTTTGTTGTATCTGGTGCCGGGTCAGATATCCTCTGCTAAAAAATTCCTTATGCTTTCCTTAGATAACCTTTGTCCCAGTTAAATGCGTACAGGCTCAGTCTTGAGTTACTGGACTAATTCCGTTCGGATTGCTCCAGAGAATGTGAGAGTTGCAATGCAGGATTTTTGCATGTTGTTCTTTACGGCGGCTTTCTTTGTACTGGCCTTCGCTTACGTACGTGTATGCCAGAGGGTGAGGTAGCGTTATGGGCTTGGTGACAATCGTGGCATTGGTGCTGGCGGTGTTGCTCATGGTGTATCTCACTGCGACGCTGTTATTCCCGGAGAAATTTTAATGACAGGCAATGGATGGTTGCAATTTTTGTTATTCGCGGGGATCTTACTGGCGTTGGTCAAGCCGGTAGGAATCTATCTGGCACGAGTGCTGGAGGGCGAGAAGACGTGGCTTGATCCTCTCTTACGCCCTATAGAACGTGTTCTATATAAATTGGCTGGTGTGGATGCCGAGCACGAGATGAATTGGCGCGAATATGCGTTTGCAGTGCTGGGCTTTTCTGCGGTTAGTTTACTGCTGACGTATGCGTTGGAGCGGTTGCAGGGCTGGGCTCCGCTGGCAGCTACGTGGATGAATCCGCAGAAGCTGCCTGGAGTTGAGCAGGCACTCGCATGGAATACGGCTGCATCGTTCACGACGAATACGAACTGGCAGTCTTATGTGCCGGAAGTGACGATGAGCTATCTGACGCAGATGGGCACATTGGCTTATCACAACTTCACGAGCGCGGCGGTTGGTATCGCTATCGCTGTGGCGTTGGTGCGTGGGATCAAGCGTACGGCTTCGCCTACGATTGGAAACTTCTGGGTGGATGCGACGCGGAGCATTTTGTATGTGCTGCTGCCGGCTTGCGCGATCTTTGCGCTGGTGCTGGTATGGCAGGGCGTACCGCAGAATCTGCATGCTTATACGCAGGCTACGACGATCGAAGGCGCTACGCAGACAATCGCACAGGGGCCTGTGGCTTCGCAGGAAGCTATCAAGATGCTGGGCACGAACGGCGGCGGTTTTTTCAATGCCAACAGTGCGCATCCATTTGAAAATCCTACCCCGTTCACAAACCTGTTGGAGATGCTGGCAATCTTTTTGATTCCCGGCGCGATGACGGTGATGCTGGGCAGAATGACTGGTTCGTCGGGGCATGGATGGGCTGTGCTGGCGACGATGTTCGTGTTGTTTGCTGTGGGGTTCACGACGGTCTACTGGGCTGAGTCGCAGACGCATCCGATGATTCATAACGCGGTGCAGACGGCTAGTTCGACAGCTCCGGGCGGCAATATGGAAGGCAAGGAGGTGCGGTTTGGAATATCGCAGAGTTCCCTCTTTGCCACGGTTACTACGGATGCGAGTTGCGGTGCGGTGAACTCGACGCATGACTCCTACACTGCGCTGGGCGGAATGGTGATATTGACCAACATCATGCTCGGTGAAGTGATCTTTGGAGGCGTGGGCGCTGGGCTTTATGGAATGCTGATCTTCGTGATCCTGGCGGTATTTATCGCGGGGCTGATGGTGGGACGCACTCCGGAGTATCTGGGCAAAAAGATCGAGGCGTTCGACGTGAAGATGTCGATGCTTTATGTACTGATCTTTCCGTTGATCATCCTTGTACTGACAGCAGTGTTTGTGGTGTTGCCCAAGGTTGGACTCAGCAGCCTGAATAACTCGGGACCGCATGGGCTTACGGAGATGCTGTATGCATTTACGTCGGCTACGGGAAACAACGGCTCTGCTTTCGCGGGATTGAATGCAAATACCTGGTGGCTGAATGTGGCACTGGGTGGCGCAATGATGGCGGGGCGATTCCTGATGATCGTGCCGGTACTGGCGCTTGCTGGAAATCTTGCTCTCAAGAAGAGCGTGCCACCATCGCCTGGAACATTCCCTGTCAATACCAGCTTGTTCACGGTGTTGCTGACGGGCGTGATTCTGATCCTGGGAGCACTCACGTTCTTCCCAGTGTTGAGTCTTGGGCCGATATTGGAGCACTTGATGCTGCGATCCGGAACTCTTTTCTGAGTTGTTGAGAACGCTGCTTTTGTTATCCCCTCTTTGTCGTGATGTATGGGGCAAAGAGGGGTAACCCGATGACTTAGTCGACGAAGTGGATTGGATACGTGGGGAGTTATGGCGGATAAAAAGAGTCTTTGGAGTGGAGATATTTTGCGGCAGGCTGCGGTAGGAGCTGTACGCAAACTGGATCCGCGACTGATGGTAAAGAACCCGGTGATGTTTGTGGTCGAGGTGGGCAGCGTACTGACAACAGTGCTTCTGATCGCCGACATCGCGAACCATCGGACCGGCTTGGGATTCAATTTGCAAATCACGCTGTGGCTTTGGTTCACGGTGTTATTTGCGAATTTTGCCGAGGCAATGGCCGAAGGGCGCGGCAAGGCCCAGGCCGATACTCTGCGCAAGGCAAAGGGCGAAACAATCGCACGGCGCTATGCGGCGGATGGCAAGACCCTGGAAGAAATCACGAGCAGCCTGCTGCGTTCAGGCGATGTGATTTTTGCAGAGGCAGGACAGTTTATTGCCGGAGACGGCGAGGTAATTGAAGGCGTTGCTTCGGTGGATGAGTCGGCAATTACAGGCGAATCCGCACCCGTGATTCGCGAAGCCGGTGGAGATCGCTCAGCGGTTACGGGCGGTACGCGTGTGCTTTCGGATTACCTCAAGGTGAGGATTACCTCGAACCCCGGCGAGACATTTCTGGATCGGATGATTGCGCTGGTAGAGGGCGCGACACGTCAGAAGACTCCGAATGAGATTGCGTTGAGCATTCTCTTATCAGGGTTGACGATTGTCTTCCTGCTGGCGGTGGTTACGCTGCAACCGTTTGCGATGTATTCTCACGCGCCGCAGACAGTATTCGTGCTGGTTTCACTGCTCGTTTGCCTTATCCCTACGACGATCGGCGGATTGCTTTCGGCGATCGGTATCGCGGGTATGGATCGGCTTGTGCAGTACAACGTATTGGCGATGAGCGGACGCGCTGTTGAGGCTGCGGGCGATGTCAGCACGTTGCTGCTTGATAAGACGGGCACGATCACTTTGGGCAACAGGCAGGCAACCGAGTTTTATCCCGCGCCGGATATCAGCCATGCGCGGCTTGCGGATGCGGCGCAGTTATCTTCCCTTTCGGATGAGACGCCAGAGGGACGGTCTATCGTGGTGCTCGCGAAGGAAAAATACAACCTGCGAGGACGCGATTTATCCAGCATTCAAGCAGAGTTTGTGCCATTCACAGCGCAGACGCGGATGTCGGGAGTCGATCTTCCTGGATCCATTATTCGCAAAGGTTCCGTGGATGCGATTGCTCGCTTTCTCGAAGAGCAAGGAAGCAGTTTGCCGCGCAAGGTACGTGAGCAGGTAGAGGAAATTGCACGCGCCGGCGGTACTCCGCTGGTGGTTGCTGAGAACTCTACAGCGCTGGGCGTTATCTATCTCAAGGACATCGTCAAGGGTGGCTTGAAGGAGCGGCTGGCGAGGCTGCGCGCGATGGGCATTCGCACCATCATGATTACGGGCGATAATCCGTTGACCGCCGCAGTGATTGCGCGTGAGGCGGGTGTCGACGACTTTCTTGCGGAAGCCAAGCCGAAAGACAAGATGGACTTGATCAAGGCTGAGCAGGCCAAGGGCAAGCTGGTGGCGATGACCGGCGATGGCACAAACGATGCTCCGGCGTTGGCGCAGGCCGATGTGGGTGTGGCGATGAATTCGGGAACCCAGGCAGCGAAAGAGGCCGGGAACATGGTGGATCTCGATTCAAATCCAACGAAGCTGATTGAGATTGTGGAGATCGGCAAGCAGTTGCTGATGACGCGTGGAGCGCTGACCACGTTCTCGATTTCAAATGATGTGGCGAAATATTTCGCGATTATCCCGGCGATGTTCGCAGGCGTGTTCCCGGTGTTGAATGCGCTGAATGTCATGCATCTGGCAACGCCGCAGTCGGCGATCCTGTCGGCGGTGATTTTCAATGCGTTGATCATCATTGCCCTGATTCCTCTGGCGCTCAAGGGCGTTGCTTACAAGCCAAAGGCAGCGGCCGTGTTGTTGCGGCAGAACCTGCTGATCTATGGTCTGGGCGGGGTGATTGTACCGTTCATTGGAATCAAAATGATTGATCTGGTGCTGGTGGCACTGCATCTAGCTTAGGTTTTGAGATTTTGTGAAGCGCAAAAACTGGAAGTATTGGAAAGGGTTTTATGCATTCGGTCTGGTCTACTTCAATTCGATTTACTTTGTTGACTACCGTGGCGTTGGGGCTGGCTTATCCACTGGCGATTACTGGGATTGCGGGAACGCTGTTTCCGCACCAGGCTGCTGGAAGTTTGATTCTCAAGGACGGCAAGGTAATTGGCTCTTCCCTGTTGTCGCAGAGCTTTACGAGCGACAAGTATTTTCATCCGCGCCCTTCGGCTGCGGGCAATGGCTATGATGCAACGAACTCGGGCGGATCCAATCTGGCGCAGTCGAATACGAAGCTGGTGCAGAGGTTGCAGGGAGATATCGACGCGCTGGCGGCCAAGAATGCCGGGAAGCCTGTGCCGATTGATCTGGTGACCACTTCTGGATCTGGGCTGGATCCGGATATCACTCCAGATGCGGCGTACTACCAGGTATCGCGTGTGGCGACTGCCAGGAAGCTTGGCGAGGATGTCGTCAGCAAACTGGTGGCCGCGCATGTAACGCCACGAACTCTGGGATTGCTGGGTGAGCCTCGGGTGAATGTGTTGCAGTTGAATCTGGATCTCGATCAATTAACTCAGTAGATTCAGTGCATTTGGAAATGAGGCGTTCTCCGTTAGCTCTGGAGGGCGCCTTTTTATTGGTGTTTGAATTTAGATTCAATCGCCTATGACACAAAAAGTGACACATTGATTTGGATTGGGGTGCTGGAAATAGAGGGTAAATTGTTGACTATAAATTGGTTGCCTCGCAGGGATTCGAACCCCAATATGCTGAGTCAGAGTCAGCTGTCCTACCATTGAACGACGAGGCAATTTATGAACGGGTATTTGGGTTAGCCCGCGGACCGATTAATGGTGACCGGGGCTTTGGCTGGAGGCCATGCCGAGCAGGTCAACTTACACATCATACGGGGAATAGGGGCTGCTGGTCAATTCGAGTACGATTCGAGTGCGAGAGCAAATACGAGAAAGAGTTGCGATGTATTGCTACATGCGTTTCATGTTTTGCCTATTCCATGAAGGGTGATTGTAATGAGGCATTCATGAGAGAGCAATAGATGCGGATCAGGCACTGATCGCAGAATAAAAACTTGACCGGGCGCATAAAACTTGTGGTTTATCAAGACTTTATGGATTTTCTATCGTCTACTTTATAGACAGCGCTCCTTACTCATTCTTAATGAAACCCTGAGTCCGAAAGGTCGGAGTGGGTTAGAATCTGGTTAATCGATGGAAATCATCCTCAACATTGCGTGGGCTGTATTCTCGACGGGACTGGTATGGTTCTGGGTTCGGGATATGCGCTCGCATCCGGAACGACGAGGAGTACAGATTGTCGCGCTGGTGATGGTGGTGTTGCTGTTGCTGCCGGTGATTTCTTTGAGCGATGATTTGATGGCGATGCAGGGGCCTGCGGAAACGACAAGCAGCCTTCGCAGGGCGATGCATTCAGACGAAATGCACCCTTCTGTGGTTCCTGCGGCACTGGCCATGCCAGAACAGATTGTGGCCTCTCTGCTGGTGAGCGCATGGTCGCAGGAAGCACTGCAGAATTACGGTATTCCAGCTCTCGCATTGTTGCTTGCTCCTGCGTTAGACAATCGCCCGCCGCCTTGCGCCTGAGCACTTTTATCTTCCTTCCAAAAATCATTGCATTCTAATCGGGCGGCCTGTGGAACTGCGGTCCACGCCGTTGTGTACGAGGTAGTCATGAGACGGTTTATACCCTTGTTGTGTGCAGCTCCAGCACTGTTAGTCGTGCTGACTGCATGGCCTGCGAATGGGCAGCAGGCTGGTTCTGCGAGCTTAACGTGGGATCAGGTGAAGACACAGTTTGAAGCGGCAAATCCGGCGTTGAAGGCGGATGCGCTCGGCGTAGATGAAGCACATGCCCAGGAAATCACTGCGCACCTGCGGCCAAATCCGCAGTTTACGGGCTCTGCCGACGGCGTGCAGCTTACTCCGAATCATGGAGTGTGGACGCCGCTAAGTGGTGTGCAGACGCAGGCGAATCTCAGCTATCTGCATGAGCGCGATCATAAGCGCGAACTGCGGACGGAAGCGGCTAAAGATACAACGCTGGTGACGGCGGATAATCATGAGGACCTGAAGAGGAATCTTGAGTTCAACCTACGATCGGCGTTTGTGCAGACGCTGCAGGCGAAAGCCACGGTGACGCTGGCGAAGGATGATCTGGAGTATTACGACAAGATCATCGACATCAGCCGGAATCGCTTTCACGCAGGTGACATTGCCCAGGTCGATCTTGATCGAATCGAGTTGCAGCGGGTGCAGTATGAGGCGGAGTTACAGTCTGCGCTGGTGAATCTGCGGACTTCGAAGATTCAGTTGTTGCAGATGTTGAACAGCCGCCAACCGGTGGATCAGTTCGATGTGGATGGGCCGTTTGATTTTTCGCGCGAGCTAAAAGATCTGGAGCAGTTTCGACAGATGGCTCTCGATGCACGGCCGGATCTGCGGGCGGCGGTCGAGCAGATTGAACAATCCAAAGTTGCGCATAAGCTGGCGATTGCGAATGGATCGACGGACCCGACGTTTGCGGGATGGTGGACGTATGACGGTTCGTATAACAATCCCAATGCAGTGAATGCGTTTGGATTGAGCGTCAATGTGCCGCTGCGCTTTTTTGATCGCAACCAGGGCGAGAAGAAGAGGACACAGATCGATATCGATCGATCGCAGCAGACAACGGATTCAACACGCGCGCAGGTCTTTAGCGATGTGGACTCGGCATATGCGCAGGTAGATAGCGACATTACATTGTTGAAGCCATATAAGGACAAATATGTGGCGCAGTCGACGCGTGTTCGCGACACGGTGACCTATGCGTATCAACATGGAGGTGCGACACTGGTCGACTTTCTGAATGCGCAGAGCGATTATCGAACGGTGCAATTAGCTTATCTGCAACTGATCGGCACTTACTTAACGGCGGCCAGCCAACTAAATCTTGCAGTTGGGCGCGAGGTGATTCAATGATCCGGCTTCGTAGTTTTTCTTCCAGCAATTCTTATTCGTTTGCACTGGGTTCTGGTGCGGTGCTGCTTGCAGCGAGTTTCCTTGCGACCGGTTGCGAAAAGAAGGATGAAGGCAGTGGTGCTCCGCCTCCGGCCCAGGTAACCCATGTTTCAGATATGAATCTCGTGACGGTGGACCAGGACAAGGTGAAGCAGTTTTCGCTTGTTGCTCCGGAGTCCGTTGCGATGGCTTCGCAGTTGTCTGCTACAGGATCGGTGAATCCGGATGTCTCGCGGACAGTGCCGGTGATCTCGTTGGCGAATGGCCGCGTGGTCGATATTCGCGTGCGGCTTGATGACAATGTGAAGAAGGGGCAGTTGCTGATCAAGGTGCAGAGCCCGGATGTTTCTGCCGCGTTCAATGCCTACTTGAAGGCAGTCAATGATGAGCAACTGGCGAACAAGGCTTTTACCCGCGCCAAGGATTTGTTGCAGCATGGGGCGATTTCACAGGCCATGTTCGAACAGGCTGAGGACTCGGAAAACGATGCCAAGGCAGATCTGAATTCGGCTGACGAGCAGTTGAAAACGCTGGGTGTGGACAAGGATCATCCGAGCCCGGTGGTGAATGTATATGCGCCGGTTTCGGGTGTAATTATTTCGCAGAATGTGACCCAGGCAGGTGCCGCGGGCGTGGGCCTCTCGGGTTCATCCACGGCGTTTACGATTGCGGATCTTTCGCATGTATGGATACTTTGCGATGTGTTTGAAAACGATATTTCAAAGATTCAACTTGGACAGAGCGCGCAGATTCATATCAATGCCTATCCGGACAAGGTGTTGACGGGACGAATCAGCGACATTGGTCCGGTACTCGATCCGAACCTGAGAACGGCCAAGGTGCGTATCGAGGTTGCAAACACTGGGATTTTGAAGCTGGGAATGTTTGTTACCGCGACGTTTACCAGCAAGACGCAGGAGACGCGCATGGTGGTTCCGGCCGATGCGGTGCTGCATCTGCATGATCGCGACTGGGTGTTTGTGCCTGCGGGTAATAGCCAGTTCAAGAGGCTTGAGGTTCGTGGAGGAAAGTTCCTGACGGGCGGTAAGCAGGAGATTCTGAGCGGCCTGAATGCCGATCAGCAGGTGGTTGCGAATGCGCTCGCGCTGGAAAGCACGGTGAGCCAGCAATGATTCGCGCCCTTGTTGATTTTGCGCTGAAGAACCGCTGGCTTGTGCTGGCAGGGGTGATCCTGCTGACGGCGTGGGGTGTCCTGTCGTTTCGCAACTTGCCGATTGAAGCCTATCCGGATGTCGCCAACAATTACGTTCAGGTGATCACGCAGTGGCCCGGACGCTCGGCTGAAGAGATCGAGCGCCAGGTTACGGTGCCTGTTGAGATCCAGATGGCGGGTATTCCGCACATGACGCATCTGCGATCGTTTTCGCTGGCGGGTATCTCAAGCCTGACGATGACGTTCGACGATGAGTCGAAGAACGATGTGAACCGCGAGCATGTACTGGAGCGGCTGAACCAGGTGACTCTGCCTGCGGGGCTGGTGCCGCAGATGGGTACGGACTGGAGCCCGGTTGGCCAGATCTACTGGTACACGCTGGAGAGCACGAACCCGGCTTACGATGCAATGGAGAAGAAGTCGCTCGAAGACTGGACTCTTGAGAAGCAGTTCAAGCAGGTTACAGGTGTAGTGGATGTAGCCAGCTTTGGCGGGCCTACGCGTGAGTACCAGATCAAGCTCGACCCGGACAAGCTGATCTCTTATGGCCTGAATATCGGCCAGGTCGAACAGCAGGTCACGAACAACAACACCAATGCGGGCGGCAGCTTTATCGAGCAGGGCGCACAGCAGATCAATGTGCAGTCGCTGGGCCTGTATACGAATGTTCAGGACATTGAAAATACGGTGATCAAGACGCAGGCAGGCACTGCGTTGAAGATAAAAGATATCGGCACAGTGACGCAGGGGCCGAAGATTCGACTGGGGCAGATTGGTCGCGCCTGGCATCATAACGATGGTTCGATTGTGGACAATGAGGACACGGTCGAAGGCGTTGTACTGTTGCAGAAAGGACAGGACTCAGACCCGGTACTGGAAGGCATTCATGCGAAGGTTGAGGAGCTAAACAACCACATTCTTCCGCCGGGAGTAAAGGTCGTTCCATTCCTGGATCGCTCGGTGCTGGTGCACTTTACTGTGCATACGGTGGAGCACAACCTGGCCGAGGGTGTGATTCTTGTTTCGCTGATTCTGTTTGTCTTTCTAGGCAATGTACGTGGCGCGATTATTGTGGCGCTGACGATTCCCTTCTCGTTGCTGTTCGCTTCGATTCTGCTGGACCTGAACCATATTCCGGCGAACTTGCTGTCGTTGGGTGCGTTGGACTTTGGCATGGTGGTGGATGGTGCGGTGGTGATGATTGAAAACATCATTCGCCATCTTGCACATAAGAACGATCCGCATACTCCGCAACAGAAGATTCGCGATGCGGCGCAGGAAGTGCAGCGGCCGGTCTTCTTTGCAATCGCCATCATCATCACTGCATATCTGCCGATCTTTACGCTGCAGGCCGTCGAGGGGCGTTTGTTCAAACCGATGGCGTGGACGGTGGCGTTTGCGCTGCTGGGCGCGTTGACCTTTTCGATTGTGGTGGCCCCGGTGCTGGCGAGTCTGTTGTTCAGCAAGGGTGCGAAGGAGTGGGAAAACCCGCTTATGGGCTGGCTGGTGCGTCATTACCGCACGAGCGTTCGATGGGCGATTGAACATAGTAAGGTCACGGTCGGCGTGGCGCTGGTGATCTTTGCGACTGCGATGTTTCTCAACTTCGGAGGCGTGATTGGATCGGAGTTCCTGCCTCATCTGGATGAAGGCGCGATCTGGGTGCGCGGTTCGCTGGCACCGAGCCAGGGACCGACGTCGAGCATTGACTTTACCAATCGAGCTCGCGTTATTCTGGCTGCTTTTCCTGAAGTGATTCAAGTGGTAAGCCAGACGGGAAGACCGGATGATGGAACGGACGTTACTGGATTTTTCAATACGGAATACTTCGTCGATCTGAAGCAGAAGGAAGATTGGCGTCCGGTGTTTCATCAGAACAAGGACGCGCTGATCGCTGCGATGGATAAGCAGTTGGAGGGCAAGTTTCCGGGAGTGATCTGGAACTTTTCGCAGCCGATTTCAGACAACATGGAAGAAGCTGTCTCGGGCGTGAAAGGCGAACTTGCGGTGAAGCTTTACGGCGACGATCTGAAGACGCTGGAAGCGAAGGCGCAGGAGATTGTGAACGAGATGTCGTCCATCCAAGGTGTGCGGGATCTTGGGATTTTTCGCATCATTGGGCAGCCTAATCTGAATCTCACTGTCGATCGACAATCGGCTGCGCGTTTTGGAATCAACGTGGCCGATATTCAGGATGCTATCCAGACGGCAGTGGGTGGCAATGCTGTGACGCAGGTACAACAGGGTGAAGCACGTTACGATGTGACGATTCGCTATGAGAAGCAGTACCGCGATACACAGGATGCTATTGAAAATATTCGACTGCTTTCACCGAGTGGGGAACGAGTTTCATTGGCCCAGGTAACGAAGATCTCAAAGGATGATGGAGCAGAGGAGATTTATCGCGAGGGAGGACAGCGCTATATCGCGATCAAGTACTCGGTGCGCGGACGCGACCTGGGATCTACGGTGGAAGAGGCGATCGACAAGGTTAACAAGCTGGTGAAATTGCCTCCTGGTTACCACACGGAATGGGCGGGCGAATATGAGAGCCAGAAGCGTGCAAACAAGCGTATGGCAATCGTCGTTCCGATCACGCTGCTGGGGATCTTCCTGATTCTCTACATGATGTTTGGCTCGCTGAAGTGGGCGCTGCTGATTGTGGCGAGTGTCTTCATGTCGAGTATTGGCGGACCGCTGGCGTTGTTTATCACGCATACGAATTTCAGCGTGTCGTCGGGGGTTGGATTCCTGGCACTGTTTGGAGTCTCGGTGCAAACGGGCGTGATCATGCTGGAGTACATCAACCAGCTCCGCGCTCGGCGCAGAGGGATGCAGGAAGACAAGAAGGGCGACATCATCGAGGCTGCAGTAGAGGGTGCAGTTCTGCGACTGAGGCCGATCATGATGACGATGCTGGTGGCGACACTGGGACTGATGCCTGCGGCGCTTTCGCATGGAATCGGTTCGGATTCGCAGAGGCCGTTTGCGATTGTGATTGTGGGCGGACTGCTGGCTAACCTGGTGATTGGCGTGTTCCTGCTGCCGACGCTTTATGTGATGTTTGCAGGGGATAACGACAAGTTGCCCAAGGTTGAGGGTGATGAGGAGTTTTAGAGTGGAATCCGATACTCGGATTTTGCTCTAGCCGCGCCTTAGGCTGGCAACGCAACATAAGCAATGAAGATTCGGGGATGTTGATGCGGAGTGATCCGGACAACATCTCCGATTTTGTTTTGCCCGATTTGCTTTTGGCTACTCTTCGCGCAGGACTTCGAGGGGACGCAGGCCGAGGATTCGATAGCTGGCGAGCCATCCGGTGGCGGCGGCGAGGACTGCGGTGCCTCCGAGGGCGATGCAGGTGGCTGACCAGTCGAGACGCCATTGCGTTTCCATCTGATGCAACAGGGCGGCTGTGAGCAGGTTGGCGAAGACTGCGCCTACTGTGCCTGCGAGCAAGCCGAGGACGCTGAATTCTACCGAAAAGATGCGTATGATGCGGCCTCTTGTGGCTCCGAGGGTCTTGAGCACTACGGCTTCACGGGTGCGTCGGAAACGCGTGCTGGCGATGCTGGAGGCGAGGATCATGAGGCCCGCGAAGATGGAGAATCCTGCGAGGAATCGTATGACGAAGGTGATCTGATTGACTACGCTTTCGATGCGGTCGAGAACATCGGCGAGATTGATCACGGTCACGGTTGGGAACGACGTGAAGAGCGCTCGCTCTATCTGCGAAACCTGAGTGGAGTTGACGCGGACTGCTCCGTACCAAACGGCGGTTGCGTCCTTGAGTATGCCGGAGGGAAGCATGAAGTTGCTGCGGCCGGCGATGTGCTGAGCGTCCGAGTGGAAGATTGCGGCGACTTTGAGCGGGACAGTCTGGCCGGATATTTCTACCTCAACAGAGGAGCCGACGGTGACGTGAATGCGGCTGGCTACGCCAATTTCGATGGCGATCTGATGAGCATTGGCTGCATCCTGCGGACTCCACCATTTGCCTTGTACCAGGCGGTCACCAGCGGGAAGATCGTCGGCCCAGCTTAGCTGGACGCTTTCCAACATGCGCCGGGGAAAGTGCTCGATCTTGAACTGATCGAGGGGCGTACCGTTGACGGAGATGAAGCGTCCGCTGACTACGGGGAGAAGTTCAAGTTGCTGGAGGACGCCGGGCTGATTTTGAAAGAACTGCTTCATGCCCGGAACTTCATCGGAGGTGATGTCGACGAGGAAGATGTTGGGAAGCTTGGGGGATGCGGTTTGCTGGATCTCACGCAGCACCTGGGACTGCATGAGGTAGACGGTGAGAATGAGCATCACTCCGGTACCGAGTGCGGCCAATACGGCGGAGGACTGGTTGCCGGGCCGGTAGAGGTTGGCTAGGCCCTGACGAAGGAATTGCGGGAGGCGCAGGCGCACGAGTTTGAGAAGCCAGCGAAGCAGGCGCAGAAAGACAGCCGAGAGCGCCAGCAGGACGGTGAGGATTGCGACGAGCGCTCCTCCGAACCACGCTCCGACTTTTAGTGAGTCGCTCAGGGCGGCAGCGATTCCGGCGAGAGCGGCGAGGATGATGACGGCGGTGACGATCTGGAGTTTGCGTTGGCCCCAGCGACGCAGGAAGGCGCTAATTCCCTTCTCTTCTGAGTCTTCTACGAGTCGGCGCAGGACGAGAATGGGGCGGACTTTGCGGACGTCGAGCAATGGCGGAAGGCAAAACAGGAGGGTGGTCAGGAGGCCGGTGGCTAGTCCTGCCAGGGCTGAGCGCCAGGGGAAGGCGAGGACTGCGTGGACGGGCAGCAGATTGCCAAAGACGGCGGGGAGCGCCATCATGACTCCGACGCCTGCGACTACGCCGAGGATGGCTCCAGCGAGGCCGAGGCCCATCGTTTGCAGGAGAAAGATGCGCAGCAGGTCGCCGGAGCCGGCGCCGATGGCTTTGAGGATGGCGAGGACGTCCATGCGCTGCTCAAGATGGGCGTGCATGGACATGGCTACGCCGATGGCTCCGAGAACCATAGCTACGAGGCAGATGAGGCTGAGGATGGAGGTGGCACGGTCGAGGCCTTCGGTGAGTGCGGGGTTGCCTTCGCGGTAGTCGATGACCTGGGCTTCGGGCAGGATGGTTTCAAGCTGCTTGCGGACCGCGGCGAGATCGGCGGTAGGCGGAATCTGGACGAGCAGGCGCTCGGTGGCGCGGCTGCCTGCGGCCAAGAGGCCGGTGGCTTCCAGTGCGCTACGAGAGATCAGAACGCGAGGCCCAAGGCCTGCTCCAGCGGTGAGGCGGTCGGGTTCCTGAATGAGTTGGGCGGCGATGCGAAAGGTATGGCCACCGAGGCGCAGGTTATCGCCGACGCGGGCGTGCAGACGGATGAGAAATTCTTCGGCGACGACGACGGAGTTGTCCGTGAGAGCGGACTGGAGCGGCATTTGCGGGTCCAGCACGGCGTGGCCGTAGTACGGGTATTGCGTGGGATCGATGGCTTTAAGGGAGACGAGAATCGGAACCGGATCGGGCGGGACGGAGGCCATGGAGATGGTTTCAGTGGCCCATGTCAGGTGAATTCCCTGCGCTTTCAGCGCCTCAAGCTTTTGCTTTACTGTGTCGGAAGGCTGCTGGTAGGTGCGTGCGGCGAGATCACCGGCCATGAGGGAGCGGGCTTCGCGGGTGAGGGTGGTTCGGAAGCTTTCGCTGAAGCCACGAACGCCGACGAGGGCGGCTACTCCCACGGCTACGGACAGGACGACGAAGACGAATTTTCCCGGAGCGGAGCGCAGGTCACGTCCGGCGATGGTGGCGGCACGGCGCCAGGTAAGAGAGCGTTGTGCCATTTAATTCAGCCCCGCTCTTGCTGCGGAAAGGGTGTCTTCGACGACCATGCCGTCGCGGAGGACGATTTTGCGATGGGCGAGAGCAGCAACCTGGGGATCGTGGGTTACGAGAACCAGCGTTGTGCCTGCTTTGCTATTGCGGTTCAGGAGCAGTTCGAGAACTTTTTGGCCGTTGATGGAGTCGAGGTTGCCGGTGGGTTCGTCGGCCATGACGATGGGCGGTTCGACGATGAAGGCGCGGGCGAGCGCGACGCGCTGCTGTTCGCCGCCGGAGAGTTGGACCGGGTAATGATCCATGCGTTCGGCGAGGCCGACCTGATCCAGAAGTGCGCGGGCTTGCTTGATACCGCTGCCGGGGAGGTTGAGTTCGAAGGGCAGGAGGACGTTCTCAAGAGCTGTCAGGGTTGGGATGAGCTGATAGGACTGGAAGACGAAGCCGAGCTTGTGGCCGCGAACGGTGGCGAGAGCTTCTTCTTCGAGATTGTGAATGGGTGTTCCATCGAGGATGATTTCGCCTTCGCTGGGCGTATCGAGGCCGGCGAGGAGGCCGAGGAGCGTACTTTTTCCGCTACCGCTGGCTCCGACGATGGCGACGAACTGGCCGGCGGGGATGGAGAGGTCTATGCCTTTGAGGATTTCTACTTTGCGTGAGCCGTTCTGGATCCACTTCTTGACACCGCGAACTTCAATCATCCATATCTCCAATAATTTTTGCCGGGCCGGGCATCGGTTCTGCTTCGGGCCTGCCTTGATGTTACGCAGTTTTTGGCGGCAGCGTTCCTTTTGTGACCAATCCGATGCGTTGCGGGGCGATGCGGGATTGGTACACTGCACGGGTGAAGAGAGTTTTCAGGGTAACAATTTTCAGGGCAGCGATTCTCTGCGCATTCTGCCTGATGATGGTTCAGGCGCGTGCGGCTGGTCCTCAGAAGACGCTGGTTTGTTTTGGCGATAGCATCACTGCCGGATATGGATTGAACGATGCGGTGAAGCAGGCCTATCCGGCGGTACTGGAGCGGTTGCTGACGGCGAAGGGATATTCGTATCGCGTTGTGAACCGCGGCGTGAGCGGGGACACGACCAAGGACGCCCTGGCGCGAGTGAACTCGATTGTGGCGCTGCATCCGGATGTGGTGCTGGTGGAGTTTGGCGGGAACGACGGCCTGCGCGGTCTGCCGATGGAGATCACGCGGAAGAATCTCGATGGCGTGCTGACGGCGTTACAGGCGGCGCATATTCGCGTGTTGCTGGTGGGTATTACGCTGCCGCCTAATTATGGCGCCGAGTACATCAAGAGCTTCGATGCGGTATACAGGGACGCTTCGGCGAAGCATCATGTAGCGCTGATGCCGATGCTTTACGAAGGAATCTACGCGATGCCGGGGACGGTCCAGGAGGATGGGATACATCCGACGGCGAAGGGTTCGCAGTTGATTGCGGAGCACCTTTTGCCATTTGTGATGCCGCTCCTGCGCCGGTAGCTTAGGACTTCGCTTTTTTCGACGGCTTTGACTTGCCAGAACTGTTGAGGGCAATTGCCTGGAGAATGAGCGCCTTGAAGGCGGACTCGTCCATTGTTTCTCCCTGGTGGATGTCGATCGCGCGGCGGGTGTTTCCTTCGAGGCTGGAATTGAAGAGGTGGTCGGGATCCGGCAGAGACGCACCCTTGGCGAAGGTCAGCTTCACGACACTTTTATAGGATTCGCCTGTGCAGAGGATGCCGTCATGCGACCAGACGGGCGTACCCATCCACTTCCACTCCTCGATGACCTGCGGGTCTGCTTCCTGGATGAGCTTGCGCATTCTGCTGAGGGTTTCTCCGCGCCAGTCTCCTAGTTCGGCAATTTTCTTTGAGATGAGTTCCGATGCTGGCTGGGCTTGGCTTGCGTCTGATTTTTCCATGTTTTCTTCCTGGGTCTGATTTGGAAGTTCCTGGTGAGTCTTCATTCGCTGACAGTGGGTGGTTGTGTCAGCGAGGGTTCTCTTTGAAATAACATCTGGATTTGGGGTTGTAAATGGAAAAGGGGATTGGGTTGGTGTTTTGGGAGAAGCAGATTCCCTGCGGGAATGACAGACAGAACGGCAAGGGCAAAAACAAAAGCACGGGCAAGGGCAAAAACAAAGGCAACGGCAAAAGCTTGGGGGAATGGGGAGTAAAAAGGGGGGGTATAAAACAGCAGAGCTTAGACCGTAGGGGGAGTACGGGCTAAGCTCTGCGCTTCGTGCGGCGGTTAAGCTGCACAAACTTGAAATGAAATGGCGTGATGCTTTTGAAAATTTATGGTGCGCCCAGAGAGATTCGAACTCCCGACCTGTTGATTCGTAGTCAACCGCTCTATCCAGCTGAGCTATAGGCGCACATGGGTTCGTTTCCGAACCTTCATCAGATTACCAAGAAATTGACGCTGAGGCAATGGCTGGCGAAGGCCATGTGCCTGATCTGCATAATGCTTGCGTTTATGCCTTTGCGGGAACGGCGCTGAGTGTAACCGATGGCGAGATTACAGGGACAGCGGGCGGCAGTTCGGGAAGCGGAGCCGGTGCTTCGACAGGCGGAAGTTCTTCGATGAGCTGGAGACCGGAGCGCCGGACGAGTTGTGTCACGGTTGCGGCATTGAGGCGGGTGGCATCGTATTCAACGCGCAAGGTGCTGGCAGCTCGATCGAAGGTGAGGCGGCGGATTCCGTAGACTTCACGCGTGTTGGCGAGGGCGAAGGCTTCCGTTTCGTTGGGCTGGCCGGTGTAGCGGAAGAGTATTTCTAGCTGCGTCATAGCTGCATGATACCAAGCATGGGTTGCTGAGTGGAATGATTTCAGAGTGAACTGAGATAGCTGCGAATTTCGGGCGTGCTCCAGTCTTCTGCGCCGATGAACCTGCGACGGATTTTGCCCTGGCGGTCGATGACGAAGGTTTCCGGCCACATCTCGGTGTGATATTTGGTGGCGACTGTTTCCTGGGGGTCGCGGACGGTGAGGAGATCGACGTGATGGTTGACGAGGAAGCGCTTGTAGGCGTCCTCGTCTTCGTCGATGCTGATGGCCAGTACGGCGATCTCGGGGTGCTGGCGCTGGAGTTCGAGCAAAGAAGGCAGCTCAAGGATGCAGGGGACGCACCAACTGGCCCAGAAGTTCACGAGAACGACTTTGCCTTTGTAGTCGGCGAGATGAATGTGGGTGGCGCCATCGGAGATGTTGAAGTCAGGCGCGGGTCTACCTGTCTGCGAGGGATGGTTGCCGCGGTCGCAGCCGGTGATGGCGACTAGCAGAAGTCCGCAGAGCAGCGATGAAAGTCGGAAGGTTCGCACGTACTTATAATACGGAGCTGAGGGTTGGTATGCCATGCCGGAGCCTTTGCTGGAGACGAAGATGGAAGACGCGGCACGGATGGAGCTGACGGTAATTGTTCCTGCGCGCGATGAAGAGGACTGTGTTGGGGCGTGTCTCGCGTCCCTGGTGGGGCAGTCGGATGAGTTTTTTCTACTGGGACGGGACTGGGAGTTGCTGGTGGTCGATGACGGATCGACGGACCGGACCGGGGAAATTGCCAAGGGGTTCGCCGGTGTGACCGTGATGGAACCTGCGAGACTTGAGAAGGGTTGGACGGGCAAGGCGAATGCCTGCTGGACGGCGGCGCAGCAGGCACGGGGGAGTTGGCTGCTGTTTACTGACGCCGATACGGTGCATGAGGCGGGAAATCTGCGGCGGGCTATTCACGAGGCGGAGAAGCACAAGGTGGGAATGCTGTCATATTCGCCTCGGCAACTGGTTTCGGGGATCTGGCAACGGGCGCTGATGCCGCTGGTGTTTTGCGAGCTGGCGCTTTCGTATCCGCCGGAGAAGGTTTCAAATCCCGAGCTGCGAATTGCGGCGGCGAATGGGCAGTTTTTGCTGGTTTCGGCGGAGGGATATAAGGCGATTGGCGGCCACGCTTCGGTGAAGAGCGAGATTCTGGAGGATGTCGAGCTGGCTTTTCTGGCCAAGAAGCGGAAGGTTGGACTGAGGTTTCGATATGCGGCGGATGCGCTCTCTACGCGAATGTACCGAACGACGGGCGCGATGCTTGAGGGATGGACGAAGAATCTGGCGCTGCTGTTTGGGAACTCATTGATGTTGGCGGCATGGCGGATTCTGGATGTGGCGCTGCTGGTTGGTCTACCGTTGCTGGCATGGGCTTACTGGGGCGCCGGGGTGCAGCAGCTTCCCTGGTTTACGGCAGGATGGCTGCTGGCGCTGGTATGGCTGCGGAATCTATGGCGTTTTTATGCACGGGTGGCCAAATCTAACTTCCCTGCTCTCGATGTAGCGATTTCTCCGCTGGCGCTGCCGCTGTTTGCCTTCCTGCTGTATCGGAGCTGGTTTCAGAACAAGATATTGCGGCGGGTTAACTGGAAGGGACGAACTTATTCCGCTTGAACGCTCTGTTTCATTCATTGCCTGGACGATAATTGGGAATTGAGCGGGCCGATTTTTCCTGTTCCTGGCGAAGCTTATGTATTTAATTCCTTTGTGCATCTAACTCCCTGAGGTTGTGTTTCTATGATTTTGTTGACGCGGCGGGCGACCTTTTCGGCTTCTCACTACTATTGGAATCCGGAGTGGTCTGAGGAGAAGAACATAGCGGTGTTTGGGCGTTGCGCGAACCGGAATGGGCATGGACATAACTACACGCTGGAAGTAACGGTGACTGGTGAAGTCGATCCGCTGAGCGGGTTTGTTGTGGATCTGAAATGGCTCAAAGATGTGATCGAGCGTGAGGTGCTGGATGTGTACGACCATCGGCATTTGAACAAGGAAGTACCGGAGTTTGCGGTGGCGATTCCAACTACGGAAAATATCGCCATTGCGGTATGGAAGCGGCTTGAAGCGCCTGTAAAAGCAGCAGGTGGCGCACGATTGAGCAGGGTTCGGGTGTATGAGACAGACGATATTTTTGCTGAGTATCTTGGTGAATAAGGCGGCAGACAGATGAAGGCTTATTTTTCACGCAGGTACAGGATTAGCGCCAGTCATCGACTGCACTCGGAGGCACTTTCGCCGGAAGAGAATCGGGCGGTTTTTGGGAAGTGCAACAATCCGCATGGCCACGGGCATAACTACAAGATCGAGGCGACGGTGGGCGGCGAAGTCGATGCCAATACCGGCATGGTGATCAACATGGTGACGCTTGATTCGGTGATGAAGGAGCAGGTACTCGATCGGTTCGACCATAAGAATCTCAATGATGATCCGCTGTTTGCAGAACAGGTTTCGACGACAGAGAACTTTTGCATTGCGGTGTATGAACTGCTGCAGAAGCAACTGCTACCGGCGATACTGAAGAATGTTCGGATTGAGGAGACAGAGAATAACTTCTTCGAATATTCGGGCAAATAAAAGTGTGCCTTTGGCGAGGGTTTGAGCATCATTACTCAAAGTAAGCGTCCGCATGAAGGCGGCGGACGGAAGATAAGTCAGACGGGAAGAATAAGTCGGGCGAAGGATAAGTCAGACAAAAGACAGGTCAGAGAAGGATAAGTCAATGGCGCACCCCATGGTGGTAACGAAATCTTCGAAGTCAGCGAAGGCATCGCAGGAAGTTAGCACGGTGGCCGAGGCTGGGCTTGGAGATTTTTCTACGCAGGAGTTATATCGCGAACTACTCTCTCGCTTTCACGAAGACCCGAATCGCGATGGGCTATTGGCCACCCCTGGCCGCGTGGAAAAGTCGATGGCTTTTCTGACGAAGGGCTATGAGCAAAATCCCACGCAGATTTTGCGCGGGGCTTTGTTTGATGTGGACTATGACGAGATGGTCATGGTGAAGGACATCGAGATGTACTCCCTTTGCGAACATCACATGCTGCCCTTTTGGGGCCGGGTGCATGTGGGCTATATTCCGAATGGCAAGGTAATTGGACTGAGCAAGATTCCGCGATTGATCGATGTGTTTGCGCGCAGGCTGCAGGTGCAGGAGCGGCTTACGCGGCAGATTGCCGATTCGATACAGGAGGCGATTGAGCCTCGTGGCGTGGGCGTGGTGATCGAAGCGCGGCACATGTGCATGATGATGCGCGGAGTGGAAAAGCAACAATCGACCACGGTCACATCGGCGATGGTGGGATGCTTCCACGAGCCGCAGACACGTGGAGAGTTTTTATCGCTTGTACGGCATCCGGGCGGCAGCGGCATATAGCATACGGCACCTGCTTTTCTTCCAAGCAGATAGAGTAGATATGTGAACGGATTATTGGTTGTTGATAAGTCGGGTGGAATGACTTCGCATGATGTGGTGAGCCGGGTTCGCCGGCTTACCGGGGAAAAATCTGTTGGACATCTGGGAACGCTTGACCCCATGGCAACTGGGGTTTTGCCGTTGCTGCTCGGGAAATATACGCGGCTGGCACAGTTCTTTTCTACTGCTGAAAAGACATATACCGGCACGATACGATTTGGCTTTGCTACGGATACTTACGATGCCGAGGGTATCCCGGCGGGAGAGGATTCTCTGCCCTCGTTAGAGCTGGAGCAGGTGCGGTCTGCTGCATCGCGGTTTCATGGCGAAATAGAGCAGATGCCGCCTGCGTTCTCTGCCAAGAAGGTTGGCGGTGTGCCTGCCTACAAGCTGGCTCGCGAGGGAAAACCGGTCGAGCTTAAGGCAGTGAAGATCTGCATTCATCAGTTCAGCATCGATACGCTGGAGGGCAACAGCGCCAGCTTTCAGATGACGGTAAGCGCTGGAGGATATGTGCGTTCGGTGGCTCATGAACTGGGGCAGGTTTTGGGTTGTGGAGCCCATCTGACCAGTCTGCGGCGCACGAGAGCAGGCGTGTTTGGGCTAGACCAGGCGTGGACGCTGGATGCGCTTGGCGGGCTTGGGACGGGCGTCGAGACGGCTTTGCTGCATCCGCGGAATCTGCTGGCGGAGATGCCTTGCGTGTCGGTGGATGGGATTGCGCTGGGGCGGCTGAGGAACGGGGCGCAGGTGAATCTTGCAGAGTTTTCAGATGCCGGGATGGTAAAGGTGTTTGAGGGACAGCGGGAGCTGGTGGCAATTGGAAAAAGGGTTGCCGGGACACTGTTTCAACCGATTGTGGTGATGGGTTAAGGGCGCCTCGGGTCAGGGTGTCTTCACCCTGACCCGAGGCGCTAATCTATTAAGCTACTGGTTGTTAATACAGCCGGAAGTTGACTAGAAAGTTGATCTGAACCGGAACTGGCTTGCCGGTTTTCTGGTCAATGGATGGCTTGAAGCGGTACTGCTTGACGGCTTCAATTGCCTTTTCATCCAGTCCCATACCCAGTGCGTGAGCTACGCGGACATTCTGGGGATTGCCCTGGGCATCGACAATCAGCGAAATCGTTACTTCACCCTCGTATTTGGCGCGACGGGCTTCGTCAGAGAACTCGGCTTCGACTGAGTAGATAACCTTGGGAGCGGTTACTCCGTTGCCGACCTGACGAATGCCTCCGCCAACATTGCCGCCTGTGCCGGGGCCGTAGCCATTACCGTTTCCATTTCCGAGGCCGCCGTTTTTCCCATTGCCGATGCCGCCACCGGAGCCCTGACCGTTGGAGAGGACTACGTTGTTGCTTGAGTTGAGTACACCGATGTTGGGCAGGTTGGGGTTGTCGGGAAGCTTGATGTTCTTTTGAACGTCAATTGCGGCGTCAAGTGCAATTTTGGGCTTCTCAACTTGTAGAACCTGAGGCTGAAGAAGCGGTTTGGGCTCAATTTTAGGCAGGTGCCCCTTGGAGGCGCTCAGGATGTCATGGCTACCGCCGCCACCACCGCCGCCGATGTTACCGGCCTTGGGGGTCAGGGGTTTCCAGGGCGCGATGTCGACATTCGACATTTTCAGGCTGGGAGGGATGACTTTCGCGATCTGGTGGCGGAAGGCAAAGAGCACGAGGAGCAAAACTCCGATATTGATGCCAGCGGAGATGGCGATGGACAGCGGGCTGCGCTTGACCGCCATTGGGTCTGCGACAGGAATCGGCTTGCTGGTTAGTTCAAGAGGCGGCAGTTTGGTCGGAAAAAAGACATCGTGGACATTTTCAAACAGATCGGCCCAGATGGATTTTTCTTCAAAGGCTTTGCCGAGAAATGAGTCCAGCTCGTGGCCTGTTTCGGATGAAGCTGCACTGGTTTGCGAGCCGCTCCTGAAGGCAGCGTTCGCGCCCGGATTGGCTCCGGTTTCTGCTTCGGGCGGGTTGAGTAGATCATTTGCCATAGATGCTCCCGGTTCCCATCTCCCCGGTTTGTTCTAAACGGTTCTCATTTCCGATGACGTTTGTGGGCAATAGGATGTTTCCACCCACCGAAAAGAACCCATCCAGATATTATGCGTGAGCGGTGGCGTTACTGTCTCTCCCGCATCGCGAAGCTGTTTTGTATTTCGAGGTATCTGGTATGGTTCCTGTGATTTTAGCGTCATTTCATGATTCCTGGCCCGAAGCGAGACTTCGACAATGACTTCTCTTTCACAATAGACGGTACGCACGTGAGGTAGTTACCGGATTTTTCTTCAATAGGCCGTTTACACTGGATAGTGGTCATTACAGAATCAACAACGGGAGCACGAATGTCTGCAGTACCAGAGCTAAAGTCAACACTGACATTGCCGAAAACGGATTTTCCCATGAAGGCGAATCTGCCCCAGAACGAGCCGCTGCGACTGGCGCGCTGGGCAGAGATGGATATTTACGGACAATTGCGCAAGGCTGCGGCGGGGCGGCCCAGCTATCTGCTGCATGACGGGCCTCCTTATGCGAACGGACCACTGCACCTGGGACATGCTCTGAACAAGGGCTTGAAGGATTTTGTGGTGAAGTCGAAGACGATGGCGGGCTTCGATTCGCCGTATGTGCCGGGTTACGATTGCCACGGGTTGCCGATTGAAATCAAGGTGGATGAGCAGCTTGGCCGCAAAAAGCTGGAGATGCCTGCTCCCGCCGTGTTGGAGGCCTGCCGTGCGTATGCGCAGAAGTATGTCGATCTGCAAACTTCGCAGTTTGAGCGGCTAGGCGTGTTTGGACGGTGGAACGATCCCTACAAGACGATGTCCCGCAGTTACGAGGCGCGGACGCTTGAGGCGTTCTATGGCTTTTTAGAGAAAGACTTTGTTTACAGGGGTTTAAAGCCGGTTTACTGGTGCATCCATGACCGGACGGCGTTGGCGGATGCGGAGATCGAGTACGAGCAGCATACGAGTCCCTCGGTGTATGTGCGGTATCGGCTGACCTCAGATGTTGCGGCGTTTGGGCACGAGGCTGAGGCCGCCCTGAAAGGCCGCGAGGTCTACACGATCATCTGGACGACGACTCCGTGGACGCTGCCGGCGTCGCTGGCAGTGGCTTTTCATCCAAATTTTGAATACGTGGCCTTAGCAGCCGGGCAGGATGCGGATGCTCCGGTTTACATTGTTGCAGCGGAGTTGGCTGCGAGTGTGGCTACGGCCTGCAAGCTGGCGGAGCCGACGGTACTGGCCCGTTTTCCGGGTGCGCGGTTGGATCGGGCTACATTTCAGCATCCGTTTCTTGAGCGCACAATCCTGGGTGTCAATGCCGATTATGTGACGGCGGACCAGGGTACAGGCGCGGTGCATACGGCTCCTTCGCATGGTGTGGATGACTTTTATACCGGCGTGCGATATGGGCTGGATGCGACGACACGAGTGGATGCGGCGGGGGTTATCCATCTGGATACCTCGGTTTGGTCCGGGGCGGAATTGCCTGCCTTTGACGGGAAGAAAGTCTTTGCGGCGAATCCTCTGATCATCGAATTGCTGAAGGAGCGCGGAGCCTTGATGGGGCGTGAGGATATTCATCACTCCTATCCGCATTGCTGGCGTTGCCATAATCCGGTGATTTTCAGGGCTACGGAGCAGTGGTTTATCGGGCTGGAAACGCCGGTGCTGCGCGAGGATGGTTCGGACACGACGTTTCGGCAGTTGACGATTGAGAAGATCGGCGAGGTGAAGTGGGATCCGGCGTGGGGTCAGGAGCGGATCACCAACATGATCGCCACTCGGCCGGACTGGTGCATTTCGCGGCAGAGAATCTGGGGCGTGCCGATTGCGGTCTTTCTGTGTACGAAGTGCCATGAGCCGATTCGGGATGCGGCGCTGAACAAGCGAATTGTGACCCTGTTTGAGGATCACGGCGCGGAGGCCTGGCATACGACTTCGGTCGAGGATCTGCTGGGGGCTGGGCGAGCTTGCGCGAAGTGCGGATGCACTGAATTTCAGAAGGAAATGGACATTTTGGACGTGTGGTTCGACTCGGGAACGAGCTGGTTTGCTGTGGCCGAGTCGGATCGCGAGTTGAAGGCTGCTTATGATCGTCCAGATAGAACGGTGTTGTATCTCGAAGGCGGGGATCAGCATCGTGGATGGTTCCACTCTTCGCTGCTGACTTCGGTGGCGCTGCGAGGGCGCGCTCCTTATACGAATGTGGCGACTGCTGGATGGACGCTGGATGAGTTGGGCCGGGCGATGTCGAAGTCGCTGGGCAACGGAGTCGATCCGGTGGCCGTGGCAGGGCAGATGGGCGGCGAGATCGTGCGGCTGTGGGTGGCTTCGATCGATTTTCGCGAAGACATGGCGGCGAGCGACAACCTGATGAAGCGGTGCGCGGAGATTTATCGCAAACTCCGCAATACGTTTCGCTTTTTGCTGGGGAATTTGAATGGGTTTGAGCCCCTGGAGCATGGGGTTGCGTTCGATGATCTGGAGCCCCTGGATCGATACATGCTGGCCAAGACTCGTGACCTCGCGGCGAAAGTTCTGGACTGGTACGAGCGGTTTGAATTTCACCGGATTTATCACGCGGTGAATGAGTTTGCGATTGCGGATTTGAGCGCGTTTTATCTGGATGTTTTGAAGGACCGGATGTACACGTTTGCTCCTTCTTCGCAGGCGCGTAGATCGGCGCAGACCGTGTTGTGGAAGATTACAGAGGCATTGGTGCGGTTGCTGGCTCCGATCCTGAGCTTTACGGCGGATGAGGTCTGGGGTTATCTGCCTAAGGTCGATGGCCGTGAGGCGAGTGTGCATTTGGCACTCTTCCCTGCCCTTGACTCGATTTATCCGGAAGACTCTGCTGCTTTGCTGGCGGAGTGGAAACATATTTTTGCGGTGCGCGACGCGGCCATGCTGGTGCTTGAAGAGGCACGGCAGGAGAAGCGCATTGGCAAGGGCCTGGAGGCGGATGTCGAGATTCAGGCTACGGGCGATTTGCTGGGCCTGCTGCAACGACATGCCGGGGGATTAAAAGAGATTTTGAATGTCTCGGGGGTAAGAGTGCTTGAGGGCCCGGCGCTATCGGTTGCTGCTCTGCCTGCTTCTGGCACGAAGTGCAGCCGGTGCTGGAATTTCATGCCGGTCGTGGATAACTATGGAGTGTGGGAGAGCGTCTGCACGCGCTGCTCCGAAGCTCTGACTGCGATGGGTGTTGAGCCGCCTGCGGCTGAGGTGAACGCGTGAGTCAAACGAGAGGATCGCGACTTCCCTGGCTGCTGCTGATCTCGGTGATTGTCGTTGCGTTGGATCGCTGGAGCAAGGAGTGGATTGTGCGTCATCTGGAGATTGGCCAGGCGATCACGGTGATTCCACGGGTGTTTCGAATCACGCATGTGCTCAATGACGGCGCGGCTTTTTCGTTGTTCGCAGATTCGGCTTCGCCGGAGCATGTGCGGTGGGGGTTGATCGCATTTTCGGTCGTGGCGTCGTTTGCTGTTTTGATTGCGCTGATTCGGATAGGCACGCGTTTCAGCACGACCACGTTGGCGTTGGCGCTGGTGCTGGGCGGAGCGGCGGGCAATGTTTATGACCGCATCCGTTTTGCTTCGGTCGTGGATTTTCTCGAGGTGCATATCATTCACTACCACTGGCCCGATTTCAATGTGGCTGACTCTGCAATTGTGGTGGGGGCATGTTTGCTACTGCTTGATTCAATCCTGCCGAAGAAGGCAGCGGTTACGCATCTGGGCTGAGCAGTGGCTATGATTGGTAATGCGATTGAGATGCCGATTGGCACCGCTGATTGGCATTGCTTTACAGGTTGAATGTGGGATGAAACATTCACAGAATGCTTGCTCATGGTTGCTCGGCATGTTAACTTCCGATCAACCATGAATCTTCAACGCGCTGTTTTGCTCCTATGCTGTTACCTTGTGTGTGCTTCGTACGTTCAAGCTCAGAACTCTAAACCTACCGCTGCAATCCTCGCTGGAAAATTGATTGATGTGCGCACTGGCGATGTGAAAAGCCATGCCTACATCCTGCTTACCGGTGACAGAGTACTTTCCATTTCAGATAAGGCTCCTGGCGGCGTGCCGGTAACGGATCTCTCTGCCTATACGGTATTGCCAGGACTGATCGATGCTCATGGGCATATTCTCTCTGACCCTACAAGCCAATCTGCTGCCACTGAATTGCGGGAGACTTACGCGCAGGCGACGTTGTGGGGTGTCTACAACCTGAGGCTCTGGCTGGACCATGGGTTCACCGCTGTTCGCGATGCCTGCGAAGGGCCGACTGATTATCCGCAATTTGCGCTACGGGATTCGGTGACACGAGGGATGATCCAGGGGCCACGTATCTCCGCTGCAGGAAGCTGCATTTCACTGACGGGCGGCCATGGCGATGGATTCCCATTCTCGCCTGATCTTGGGTTGCCAAGGGGCGCAAATATCGCGGATACGCCGGATGAAATTGCGCGCGTGGTTCGACGGGACATCAAGTATGGCGCGGACTGGATCAAGTTGATGGCTACCGGTGGCGTGATGGATCCTATCTCGGATTATCACGTGGAGGAGCTGAGTGAGGCGCAGATGGCGATGGCTGTCGAGGTGGCGCATCGCGCAGGCAAGAAGGTGATGGCGCACGCTGAGGGTACGACAGGCATCAAGGCTGCGGTGCGGGCCGGTGTGGACTCCATTGAGCATGGAACGATGCTGGATGAAGAAGGCGCGAAGCTGATGGAAGAGCACGGAACATGGCTGGTACCGACGCTTTATTGCTTCCAGCACGATATGGAAACGGGATTGTCAAAGGGACGCGAGCCGGAGTCATTTGCCAAGGGGCAGGAGATTCTGGCGGCGCAGGGACCGGCATTCAAACTAGCATTGGCGCACCACCTCAAGATTGCTTATGGCGTGGATGACAGCGATGTGGATGAGTCTGTTTCGCGGGAGTTTGGCGCGCTGGTGGCAGGTGGCATGACAACCCTGGGAGCACTGCAGGCAGCGACGATCAATGCGGCGACTCTGCTGGGCAAGGATAAGGAATTTGGATCCATTGAACCTGGACATTACGCAGACATCATTGCTGTTTCCGGCGATCCTCTGGCAGACATCAAGGTGATGTATGACGTGAAGTTTGTGATGAAGGGTGGAAAGATTATCAAGGACCCAGCTCATCCTGACCGAAATGTAGTTGCGCGCATCCACTAGACGCATAGCGACAGTCTGACTTCATTAGCATCTGTCGTGGATGTGTCCATACCTCGTAAGTAAAACCCGATAGTGATGCTTTTGTGGACTGCGTAATGGATCGTGATTGTGATATTCCTGATCTTCAGAATCCTATGATTTTGACGATGGTGGAGTATGTCCGACGCAAATGGTGAAGTGACGCGATTGCTGGAACGCTGGCGGAAAGGTGATCCTGAAGTTTTGGAAAACCTTATCCCGCTGGTGTATGAGCAATTGCATCGGATCGCCAAAGGCTACATGCGTCAGGAGCGCGACGATCACACGCTACAGCCAACAGCGCTGGTGAATGAGGTGTATCTGCGGCTGCTGAATCAGCACAAGATCACCTGGTATGACCGCGTACATTTTTATACTTTCGCAGCGCGGATGATGCGCAACATATTGAAAGACCATGCGCGAGCCCATCTGGCGGAACGGCGCGGCGGACCGGGAGCTATTCGACTGCCACTCTCGGATGAGTTGGCGTGGGTAGGCACGTCGTCTGCGGACATTCTGGATTTGAATCGCGCGCTTGATCGCCTGGAACAGCTTGATCAGCGAAAGGCTCACCTGGTTGAGCTACGTTTCTTTCTCGCACTGACGATGGAGGAGACTGCCGAGGTGCTCTCGATTTCATTGGCTACTGCGGAACGCGATCTGAAATTTTCAAGAAGCTGGCTTTATCACGAATTGAAGTCTACGCCGAAAGGGACCGCGTAGTGATGCAGACATTCAAGACGCGAAGATGAATGCAAGACAAAGGGCCGACTTCTTTATGTAGAAGCCGGCCCTTTGCATTTGATCAAAATTATTCGGTATAGGTCATTATTCTGTGTAAGTCCAAGTCAGGATGTCCTGCGTGGATGTGTAGGCTCCGGTGCTGCCAGTGAATCCAACAAACGCCGTGGTGGCGCCGACAACGGAAGGAATGTTCACCGTGTATGCGTGAGTGAATACTTCTTTTGTCGTGAGGTCGGTCATGGTCTGTGTGAGAGTTGTTCCGTTATATACGAGATGAACCTGGATCGTGTGTCCACCATGCAGGTTGATCTGGCTTGTCGGCATGGATACCGAAGGAAGCGTCGGTACAGCTCCATTGGTGTAAATTCCGGTTGAGTTGGAACCCTCGCCTGCGTTGTTGTAGAGGTCGAATTTAATGGCCACGCTCTTGGTGATGCCACCGTAGCCAAGAGATGCGCCATTGCCGCCAGAGGCCCAGTTGCCCGCCGGTGCGTTCTGGATCACAAAGGTAAAGCCGTCTCCGGAAGAGGTAGGAAGCTGGAAGGTAAAGTCCGTGGTGAAGTTGCTAACGGATACCTTCTTCGAAAACCAGGCAGCTGAGATTTGTCCTGATGCACCATCGGTGAGACGAAGCGCGTTCCCTGCAAAAGCCGCATTCCCTCTTAGAATGATTTCTGTTCCAGCTACACCTGTGGCGAATGCCGGTGTTACCGTGGTGATCGTGTAAGTAGCGGGAGCAAGCGCACTGTTTGTCATTCCGCTGCGGGTGGCAATTGCCTGCACTGTCTCGCTTGCATTCACGGTAATTGGTGCCGTGTATCGGGCGGATGAAGTGGTCGGTGTTGTGCCGTTGGTGGTGTAGTAAATTATCGCGTCGGGAGTTGAGTCCGAGATTGTAACGGCAATCGCGCCGGAGAATGTTCCGGTTGCATGGCTGAGTGTGGGAGCAGCTACTACCATTACAAGGCTGTAGCTGGCTATGGCGACTGCGCTGCTTTTGTCCCCTGCCGCGACAGCAATTGCGTGAATTGTTTCAGAGGCGCTTATTTTGAATGCACCGGTATATTTAGTCGATGCCGTGGTTGGTGTGGCGCCGTTGGTGGTGTAGTAAATTGTCGAACCGGCTGCAGCATCCGCAATGGCCACAGTCTGGGCTCCATAATAGGTGCCGCTTGCAAGGCTGAAGACCGGTGTAGTCGTTACCGAGCTGATGATATAGGCCGCTGTTGCAACGACGCTATTTTTATAGTTCGTCAAAACAGCAACAGCGTGTATTGTCCCGGTTGCAGAGACCTTGATCGCAGCAGTGTACTTCGTAGAGGACGTGGTCGGTGTACTGCCATTGGTGGTGTAGTAGATGGTTGCGCCAGCAGTTGCATCACTCAATGTCACGCTCTGCGCGCCGGTATAGGTTCCTGCTTTTATGCTGAAGGCCGGTGTAGCAGCCTCTAAGGTGTAACTCGACGTCGCTACTACACTGTTGGCAAAGCCTCCCAAGATAGCAATCGCATGAATTGTTTCAGTGGTTGCTACCTTGATCGCGGCAGAGTATTTAGTCGATGCTGTGGTTGGCGTGGATCCGTTGGTGGTGTAGTAGATCGCGGCCCCAGCAGTCGCATCTTCTATTGTGACGGTTTGTGCGCCGCTGTATGTACCGCCGGCCACACTGAAGGTCGGCGTAGCAGCGACCAGGGTATAACTCTCTGCCGCAATTGCGCTGTTGGTGTAACCCTTCAGGATTGCAATTGCACGAATTGTTTCACTGGACGCTACCTTGATTGCAGCAGTGTATTTTGTCGATGATGCTGTCGGTGTAGTGCCGTTGGTGGTGTAGTAAATTGCGGCTCCAGCGCTCGCGTCCTTTATTGTGACGGTTTGCACACTGGAGTATTTACCACCAGCAACGCTTAGAGTTGGCGTGCTCACGATGTCGGTTATGGTGTAGGTTGCCGCTGCGATTGCGCTGTTTTTGTAGTGCGTTAGAACAGCTATCGCATGAATCGTTTCTGTTGCGCTTACCTTGATTGCACCCGTGTACCTGGTCGAAGATGTTGTTGGGGATGTGCCATTCGTGGTGTAGTAGATGGCTGCGCCCGATGTAGAGTCGCTTATCGTTAGTGTCTGCGCTCCGTTATACACGCCACCTGAGAGGCTAAAGACCGGCGTTGCGGCTGTGGTCTGAATCGTATAAGCAGCGGTAGCTACAGGACTAGTCACAATTGAACCGGCAGCGAGTTGCACGGATGATGTAGTTGTTATAGCAGCAATCGCCTTCAGGGTTGCAGTCGAATTTACCTTAACAGGAGCCGTATACCTGGTAGATGCGGTGTTTGGTGTTGTGCCGTTTGTTGTGTAGTAGATTACGGCTCCTGCTGTGGTGTCGCTGATGGTTACGGTCTGA